>NZ_JAFMPN010000010.1 GCF_017351175.1 Desulfovibrio sp. Huiquan2017
GATGGTGAAGATTGGAAGAGGCTAAGAAAATTTACGCTTACTAAACGATAAAAAACATCTTTACCGCCTAAATCAAATAGACTGTTCCGGCAATGGGAAACAAAATGGTGAACGCTCTTACCGAGAAAAGTCAGATAAACTAAAGCCACAAGAATCGAAAACGGCTCGACGCCCTGATTCTTTGAAATACCGCACCTATAGGCAATTGTACGCAGTTGCAAAGCCTTCATTACTCGGAATATCTCAAATTCTTTCCACAATGCCGCTTGTATTTCAGACTGCCATGATTTATTCTCAAGCATAGAAAAAGTCTCCTTGATGTAATTGTTATTGGAAAATCAAGATACCATCTATGTGAGACTTTTTCTATTGTTATCCTAGCTATAACAACAAGTTATCGCACTATATCAAGATGCGAAACTTGAGTATGTAACGGTGAGCATCAGTGAAAATTAAGCATTTTACATTTATTACAGGATTCATATGGCTGTTTCTTGTTTCCCTCTCTTTCTACTGGAACTACCAGCAGCTCAAGCAGGAGAGAGAGCTGACTGCGCTCTCCACAGCTAAAAGCTTTTTCAGCATGGTGGATATGATGCGCGACTGGAACTCTGGACACGTAGTATATGTTGCAGTGAACGACACCACAAAGCCAAACCCCTACATTAAAGACAACCAAAGAGACATCACCGCCGGAGACATGGAGCTGACAATGATGAATCCGGCATACATGACCAGAGAAATATCTGACATTTCATTTGCCAAAGAAGGAGTGAAATTCCACATAACCAGCCTGAACCTCATAAGAAAAGCAAACGGAGCAACTGAGCTGGAAGCGGAAGCTCTCAGAGAATTCGAAAAAGGCGTCCCCGAAAAAGGGATGTTCATCACAGAAGGGACCGACAAAGGCAAATATTTTTATATGGCCCCGCTTGTAACAGCAAAGTCGTGCCTGAAATGTCACATAGAGCAGGGGTACAAAGTCGGAGAGATCAGGGGAGGGATAAGCATCACCATGCCGTTTTCTATGAAAATTCCCTCTACACTTCTCACAGGACATATACTCATCGGGCTGATAGGGCTTGCGGGGCTTGTCACCTCCGGCAGAAAAGTCGAATCCGCATACGAAAAACTGCGCAGACAGGCAATGTTCGACTCGCTGACAGGGATTCCCAACAGGCAGTATTTCAACACATGCTTCGAACAGGAGCTTAGAAGGTGCAAAAGAGAGAAAGAGGACATCTCGGTTATCATGTGCGACATAGACAGCTTTAAAACGTATAACGACAGCTACGGACACATAAAAGGGGATGAGTGCCTTAAAACCGTCGCCCGCTCCATAGAAAACTCACTCAGCAGACCTGCGGATTTCTGTGCGCGTTTCGGCGGGGAAGAGTTCGTCATTATCCTGCCGAACACATCTTCTACAGGCGCAGAACATATGGCTGAAAAGATCAGAAAAACAATAGAAGGGCTTAATCTGGAACATTCCGGTTCGGAACACGGCGGGGTTGTCACAGCCAGCTTCGGGGTTACTACCGCCGAGGCAGGAAATTTTGATGTTGCACCGGAACATATCCTGAAAACAGCCGACACAGCACTTTATAACGCAAAAAAATCAGGTCGAAACCGGGTCAGCTTCACCCGGCACACTCCCGAAAACGTCTGAAGAGTAAATCTATTTTACAATAACAAACTCCCAAAACATATTTCAACCTAAATCGAGCGGATGGATCTCATTGAAGCCTTCCTCGTCAGAAATCGGGAGACGGTTGACTTCAAAGATTACACGAATGGGAACAGTTTGATCGCTGAACGAAAAAATGCTGCTCGTTTCGGTTGTAAAACCGGATTTTTCAGGAAGTTGGACGCACCTCTCCCGTTGCTGGACATGGAGCGGGGCGTTCTGATCAGGTCCAGACGAATTTTGGAGCGCTCAGGCAGCGCTCCCACAGTTCTTTGAAACGCAACGATTCCATGGCGATCGCCGTGACCTTGAGTACGGTTTTGCCAGCATGGGACACCACCTTGGCGGCAACGTCCACCAAGCGACGACGCAAGGTGGTTGGGAAGGACTTGACTGGCACCACCGGCTCACTCACATCTTCCTTGAACGCTTCAAACAGGAAGAAGCCGAGGATCATGGTGTAATAGAAGGCGGCGTTGGGCACGAAGCGCTGGAACAAAAAAACAAGTGTAATGACCACCCCTCTTAGGCCCACTTGACGATAGAGACTTACTTGGTGTTCTTTCAGTGTATTTAATCTTTAACACGGCAAGGTTGTTTTTGGCGTGGCTTGGACGTTCGCTAAAACATGGATTTGTTTCCTGCTGGAAATGGTTCCGTGATTTTGATGGCGGGAAGTTCCCGCTTGTCTCCGGGGTGGCACCGGGGGCGAACCAACTGCTGAAAATCGGAACACGACCGATCAAGGAACACTACCCGTTGGGAGATTGCAAGGCCCCTCCTGGGGCCTTTTCTTATGCGGCTCCATGTCAAGCCCTCCCATTTGCCCTGTCTTCGACTGTTCACAGGCCAGACTTTACCCTCACCATTGCGGCTAATAGAGTGTATTCCTTTTCTTATTCGTGCTCTGCGGCACCAAGTACCGATTCGGTACGGTAGTCGTTTTGGATCGCAATTTTTGTTCGTAGTCGATGCTACCTAAAGCCCCCCGCGATCCGTTGAGGCCGTTGCCGGTGGCAAGCTGAGCTTCCACAGCAGTGCGGCCAGTTTTCGAGCCAACGCGGTAATCGCCTTTTGCGGCACGCCGTGTCGGCTCAAAATTCGGTTGTAAAACTCCCGCGCCCACTCATCCCGTTGCTTCCAGCCCCAGGCCGCTTCCACGAGCAGACTTCGCAAGCGACGTTGTCCGACCGGACGGATAAACGATTTTCCCTTCCCCCCGCCGCTTTGCCGGACTACCGGGGCCAGGCCGAGGTATGCCGTCACCTCCTCGCTGCGGCGGAAGCGTTCGGGTCGGTAGATCTCGGCCGCAAAGGCCGTCGCCACCACCTCGCCGACGCCGGGAACGGACCTCATGGCCGCGATTCGTCGCGCCTCGTCTTGTTCCCTGGCGTGCAGGCGCAGCAGTGCGTCCACCTCGCGCTGAGCCGTTTTGAGATAATGCAACTCGCTGAGAAGACTGTTTTTTGTCGCGTTGGCGCAGTGGGGGAACTCGGTTTTCGTAATCGAGGCGACTGCGGCCTGGCTCCAATGGTCGATGCCGGGCGGTTCCGGAATGCCGAAGCTCAGAAACAGAGCGCGAATTCGTTGTTTGGCCTTGCGAATCGAATCCGTGAGCTGATGACGCCTGCACAGACGATGAGGAAGTCATCGGTCATGAGGTCGAGTTCAAAGGCACTCACGTCACCGGGCTTCACGAAGGCAACAAGGTCATAGCCCTTGCGCTCATTGTTGCCCTCGGTGACGGCCTCACGGGTGACCTTGTCGATGGTCGAGGGAACACGGTAACAGCATCTCTGACCGGGGGCAAAGGTCAGAACAGGAATATACAACTTGGAGGAGGTATGGATCGAAAAACGAAATCGATCTTGCTCATCGCTTTTGGAATCGTGATAGCATTCCCGATCTTTAGCATGACTTACTACACCATGGTGAGGACATCGACGCCTGCTTTTTGTGGCTCATGCCATGAAATCAGTCCTGCCGTAATGGCATGGAAAT
This sequence comes from Desulfovibrio sp. Huiquan2017, assembly GCF_017351175.1. Lineage (NCBI taxonomy): Bacteria > Pseudomonadati > Thermodesulfobacteriota > Desulfovibrionia > Desulfovibrionales > Desulfovibrionaceae > Desulfovibrio > Desulfovibrio sp. Huiquan2017. The sequence goes on from NZ_JAFMPN010000010.1 coordinate 3,689, forward strand.
CGTCAACGCATGTCAATAATGGTCAGGGTTTTGTGGCAGACTGCATGGACTGTCATTTACCTGCACCGCATGACACGTTTGACTTTTTTTACGCCAAAGCAGCTCACGGGCTCAAGGATGTCGTTGCCCACTTTACCGGTGGAGCGGAGACCTATGACCGTCAAGTCATGAAAGAGCACGTCTGGTCGACCATGAAAAACGACCAGTGCATGAAATGCCATCGCAACTTGCTGCACATGCCAGCAAAGCGGGGAGCAATGTTGGCGCATCGCAAAGTACTCTATGCCAACAATGGCGAGGAATATCGATGCACCGACTGTCACAGGGAATTGGTTCACAATGACCGACAGTTCTATGAATACAAGCAGTACAACGCTCCGTATCGAGCCAATGGTCTGCGAACTCTAGGGAAATAGGAGGGTTTGGAATGAGAAGAAGCGTGATTATAACACTGGCTATCGCGATGACCGCCCTTTTCGCGACAGCGGCAGCAGCACAAAACTTCCCGAAGGTTCGGGAATTGCGTATGGATAGGGCCACTCCACCTCAGGGTGTTGCCTGTATCGAATGTCATAAACAGGAAACTCCGGGCATCTTTGCCGATTGGGCTATGAGCCGACACGCCTCGGCAGGTATCACCTGCCTTGACTGCCACCAAGCACAGCCCGGCGATAAAGATATCGCAGTAGACCACGAAAAATATTACTCCAGAGGCGACATGCCCATGGGCGAGAAACAGTATTTCGTCCCCATTGCCTCTCCCGTCACCCCGAAAGATTGCTCCCGTTGCCATCCTGACGAGGCCAAGCAGTATTCCAAGAGCAAGCACGCCAACACGATTGAAGTCATGTGGAAGATTGACCCGTGGCTGAATCAGGGCATGAATTCCGACAACGAACGGAAAACCGGTTGCTACTACTGTCACGGTACGGTGCTCAAGATGAAAGACGGTAAGCTGGACCCGGCCACCTGGCCCAATGTCGGCGTCGGCCGAGTGAATCTGGACGGCTCCCTCGGTAGCTGTACCAGTTGTCATACCCGTCACCGTTTCTCAGTGATGGAAGCACGCAAGCCCGAGACCTGCGGCCAGTGCCACCTGGGCCCGGATCATCCGCAAATAGAGATATTCAACGAATCCAAGCATGGCGACATCTATCAGGCCTTCAAGCACGAGTACAACTTCGATTCCGCTCCCGGAGCATGGACTCCCGGTGTGGACTATCGCGCTCCTACCTGTGCATCCTGTCATATGTCCGGTTCCGGCAAACAGCCGACCACCCATGATGTGACCGAACGTCTCTCTTGGGAACTCCAGGCTCCCCTGACTGTTCGCCCGCAGGACTTCAAGCCGTTCCCGTCCGGCACGGATTGGAAAGTCGAGCGCGACAAGATGAAGGACATCTGCAAGCAGTGCCACGGTACCGCCTGGATTGAAGATCATTACACCCAGACCGACAAGGCTGTGGAAGAGTATAACGAGAACTACTTCAAGCCCGCCAAGAAGATGCTTGACGACCTGTACGCTAAGGGCTTGCTCGACAAGTCCAAGTTCTTCGACGAACACCTTGAAGTCGAATACTATGAACTGTGGCACCACGAAGGCCGTCGTGCAAGAATGGGATCTGCCATGATGGCCCCGGACTACGCATGGTGGCATGGGTTTTATGAGTGTAAGCACCGCTACAACAAGTTCATGGAAGAAGCGCGGCACCTCATTGAGACCAACACCAAGGCCTACAAGTACCCAGACTTCCCGAACACTGGTGGAGATACCACCAAGCCTGTGGAAGTTTTTGGCAAGCAGTAAGCCACCTAACTGTTACCAATATCAAGAGGGAGGGGGCTTAAGCCCCTCCCTCTTTTTTATATTCAGCACTTGAACCGATGATTTATTCCTTTAACGCCACTAACCGATTCCTATTGATGAGGTCATGTTTAGTAGATACGATGAGAGTGTTTTTGCTTGAGTTTAGAGACGCTACACTCTCACATTTTCAAACAGCACGGAAACCTATGCTTACCTATACCTTGATTGGCGTGTTGGCCTTTATAGCGGGCCTTGTTTTTGGAAGATATCTTTTGCCCTTTCCCCTATGGGATAGAGGGGGTTCCCTCGCCCGACGAAATCGCAAGCAACCAGCCAACTTGAATCGCTTCAATTTTGACAAACAAAAAAAATACGAAAAAGAAGGCCGAAAATTTCCATTTTCATATTAATGAACTGTCGCCTGCCAAAAGGGAAGCATTCGACATCCACTCAGCAACGATTGATTTTTTTATGGAAGACTAGCTGGCTACAAGTGTTATTAATTGACCCAGGTCAAAGACAACTCCGACCAATGAAGCTAAGCTATGCCCCAACAGACTTAATAACTCAGTGTGATAACGATTAGGATAGTATCGTATCTTTCCTACTCTATTGAAATTTTCAAGCGATAACCCTTAACGCGAGGAGACATGTATGTTCTGCTACCAATGTCAAGAAACGGCTAAAAACGCAGGTTGTACAATCAAAGGAATGTGCGGAAAGCCGGAGGAAACGGCCAATCTTCAAGATCTTCTGATTTTTGTCCTTAGAGGTATCGCCGTATATGGAGAAAAACTTAAGGAATTGGGACACCCGGACCGGACAAATGACGATTTCGTACTCCAAGGATTATTTACAACCATCACCAACGCAAATTGGGATGATGTCCGTTTCGAAGGCATGATTGAAGAAGCCCTGAATCGCCGTGACGCGCTCAAAGCGAAATTCATGGATGCTTACAAGGCAAAAAATGGCAAAGAATATACAGACTCTCTGCCCGAAGCTGCGACCTGGAGTGGCTCCGTCTCTTCCTTTGCGGCAAAGGCCCAGGCGGTCGGTATCCAGGCCACGGAAGACGAAGATGTGCGCTCCTTGCGAGAGTTCTTGATCATCGGCCTCAAGGGCGTGGCAGCTTATGCCGAACATGCCGCTGTACTTGGCTTCCGCAAGCCGGAAATCGATGACTTCATGCTTGAAGCACTGGCATCTACGACCAAAGATCTGTCTGTGGATGAGATGGTCGGCTTGGTTATGAAGGCTGGAGAAACCGCAGTCACAACGATGGCTCTGCTAGATGAGGCCAACACCACCACATACGGAAATCCGGAAATCACCGAAGTCAACATCGGTGTGGGTAACAAACCCGGCATCCTTATCAGCGGCCATGACCTCAAGGACATGGAAGAGCTGCTCAAGCAGACTGCGGGAACGGGCATCGACGTCTATACGCACGGCGAGATGCTCCCTGCCAACTACTATCCGGCCTTCAAGAAGTATGACCACTTCGTAGGCAACTATGGTGGTTCATGGTGGCATCAGAACACGGAATTCGAGGACTTCAATGGCCCAATCCTTCTGACCACCAACTGTCTCGTGCCGCTCAAGAAAAGCAACACCTACCTCGACCGTCTCTATACAACGGGTGTCGTGGGATACGAAGGAGCCAAGCATATTGCCGAGCGCCCTCAAGGCGGAGCCAAGGACTTTTCGGGGATCATCGCTCAGGCAAAGCAATGTTCGCCTCCTACGGAACTTGAAAAGGGCACCATAGTCGGCGGCTTCGCACACCATCAGGTAACCGCGTTGGCCGACAAGGTAGTTGATGCCGTCAAGTCGGGCGCGATCAAGCGGTTCGTGGTCATGGCAGGTTGTGATGGACGCCAAAAGTCTCGCGAGTACTACACGGAAGTCGCAGAAAACCTTCCCAAAGACACGGTTATCCTGACCGCCGGATGTGCCAAGTTCCGCTATAACAAGCTGGACCTCGGTGACATCGGCGGCATCCCGCGCGTCCTGGATGCAGGTCAGTGCAATGACTCCTATTCCCTCGCTGTCATTGCACTCAAGCTCAAGGAGATATTTGAACTGGAAGACATCAATGATCTCCCGGTGTCCTACGACATCGCCTGGTACGAACAAAAGGCCGTTGCGGTACTTCTCGCTCTGCTCTTCCTGGGCGTCAAAGGCATCCGTCTTGGACCGACTCTGCCTGGATTTCTGTCTCCCAATGTCGCCAAGGTCGTCATAGAGAAATTTGACCTCAAGCCCATTGGGGCCGTTCAGGAAGACATCGCTGCCATGATGGCTGGCAAATAACATCAATAGCCCAGTGCCCGCCGGATTGCAGTTCGGCGGGCACTGCTTTTCCCTGACTTTCAAGTTGGCATGCACGATTCACCAAAATCCGCATGCGTCGATAAAAGAGCGACAATGAAAAAACAGTGTGATCCTTTAATGCTGACAGATGAAGACATCCTCGATGCCATGCAAGCCATGCAGGGCTATGTGGACATTACACCGGGGACGTTCAAAGAAATTTATTCGATATCGTATGATTTGGCTTTGAAAAGAATCAGATCATTGGGAAAAGCGGAAGAGATCATGACCGCGCCCGTTCATTGCCTGAACAAAGAAATGAGCCTCACAGAGGCGGCTTCTTTCATGGCCGAACACGGCATAAGTGGCGCTCCGGTTGTCGATGGCAAAGGGATCGTCTGCGGGGTCATTTCTGAGAAAGACTTTCTCCGCAAAATGGGACTACCAACAACCGCAGGCATCATGTCCGTCGTTGGAGAATGTCTGACAGTCAACAAGTGCTTGGTTTCCGGTCTGCGAGAACATTACGTCCATGAAATAATGAGCCAGCCTCCCATATCCGCACGGGAGGAAACAACGCTGGCTGAAATCTCACAACTGTTCACGAACCATTCAATAAATCGAATCCCCATCTGCGATATGGATGGATATCCCCTCGGGATCGTCACAAGAAGCGACCTCGTTAGTTCATTCTGTCAAACGGTGTAATAGATGAATATTTTTGAAAAAATGAAAGGACATACACAGAGCCCTCCCAGAGTCGGAAGCTCAGAGGTAGTCTGGTCGTGGATAGGCGCTTTTCTCGGCATTGCGCTTGTGGGGTCTTTCCAATCACTGGTCGTCGATCCCATCGACCGCAACTTGCTCATCGGCTCTTTCGGAGCCACGGCAGTCCTCGTCTACGGAGCGATACGCAGCCCGTTGGCGCAGCCTCGAAACGTCCTCGGCGGGCATGTCCTCTCGGCGGTAGTCGGTGTGCTGTCATTTCAGATAGCGGGGGACATCACCTGGCTGGCGGCGGCCCTGGCCGTATCCACCGCCATCGCCTTGATGCACATAACCAAGACGCTGCACCCTCCTGGTGGTGCGACCGCGCTCATAGCCGTGATCGGCGGCGATTCGATCCACAACCTGGGATATTTTTATGCGCTGATACCGGTTGGTCTCGGAGCGATTCTTCTCCTCGCAGTCGCATTAGTGGTCAACAATATGGCCGGTAAGCGGCGTTATCCCGAGTTCTGGCTTTAAATTGGCTAGCTTCAAAGCGAATACGCTTCAACCAATCACACCATAAAGGGGGATAAAATGAGTTTCAAACTGACAGAGAGCGTTACCTGGGTCGGTAAGATTGATTGGGAATTACAAAAATTCCATGGAGAGGAGTACTCAACGTTCAAAGGCTCTTCTTACAATTCATACCTCGTCCGAGATGAGAAAACAGTTCTGATCGACACGGTCTATGGCCCCTTTGGAAAGGAATTCGTCGCCAATCTGGAAAGAGAAATCGATTTGGACAAGATCGACTACATCGTCATAAACCACTGCGAGGTGGATCATAGCGGGGGGCTACCGGAACTCATGCGCCGCATAGCGGACGTACCGATTTACTGTTCAGCCCAAGCGGTAAAAATACTGAAAGGATACTACCACTCCGACTGGAATTTCCAGGTGGTCAAAACGGGAGACACCCTCTCCCTGGGAGAGAAAACCCTATCCTTCATTTCAGCCCCGATGCTCCATTGGCCGGACTCCATGTTCACCTATATGGACAAGGATAACGTTCTATTCAGCAACGATGCTTTTGGTCATCACCTCGCATCCGATCTGATGTACAACGATTTGGTCGATCAGGAAGAACTCATGAACGAATGCATAAAATATTATGCAAACATCCTCACGCCGTTCAGCAAGTTAGTGACAAAAAAGATCAATGAAGTGGTCGGGCTGGGATTGCCCGTTGACTTCATCTTCCCCAGCCATGGCATCATGTGGCGCGATAATCCTCTTCAGATCGTGCAGAAATATCTGGAGTGGGCAGACGATTATCAGGAAGATCAAATCACCATCATCTATGACACGATGTGGAACAGCACGCGGGACATGGCTGAAGCGATCGCTTCAGGCATCCGCCAGGCAAACAAAGACGTCGTCATCAAGATTCTCCATGTCGGGCAGCGCGACAAGAATGATATTCTTACGGAGATATTCCGCTCCAAAATGGTGGTAGCAGGTTGTTCGACCATCAACAAAGGCATTCTCTCCCATATGGCGGGCATGCTCGAAATGATCCACGGCCTTGCCTTCAAGAACAAGAAAGGAGCAGCCTTCGGCTCCTACGGCTGGTCGGGAGAGAGTGTCAAAATGATTTCTGACAGTCTTGAAAAAGCAGGAATAGAAGTGGTCGCGGAAGGTTTAAAGGCACTGTGGAAACCCGACGATGCAGGTCGTCAGGAATGCGAAGCATACGGTCGGCAACTCGCTGAATATTTATAGCCTTAATAAGGAGATAACATGAGTAAGACCAAGAAAGTCGGCGTAGCTTTTGGAGTTGAGGGATCGATTCAATATGCCGATGACTCCGTCGTCAGCCAGACTCTGTTCAACAAAGACACCGGAACAATCACCCTCTTCGCCTTTGACGAAGGCCAGGGACTAAGCGAACACACTGCTCCGTTTGATGCTGTTGTCCACATCCTGGACGGACAGGCCCAGATCACCATCGGCGGAGAGTCTCATGCCGTAAGCAAAGGCGAAATAATCATCATGCCTGCCAACATTCCTCATGCACTTCATGCCGAGATAAAGTTTAAGATGCTCCTGACTATGATTCGAGGAGAATAAACCAAAACAGTTTAGAATCAAATCGCAACCGCGATCCCTACAGAATTGAAAGCGCCAATGAGTATACAAAAGGGGCTTAGAGGTGGTTCCGGTTGTTCGGACAGATCAGCGGCAGCATTAAGAGGTGGTAGCGGATTTTTGGACAGGTCATTAAGGTGGAGTCCAACGACGAGGAGGACTTCAGACAATGTCCAAGAGAAGACGCTTTTCAGCAGAGTTCAAGGCCAAGGTTGCGCTTGATGCATTATCGGGCGAAATGACGCTTTCGAAGATGCCGAGCATGGTGTAGCAGCTCGCAGCCGGGACTTTGGTCTGTGTTGCGAAGGACTCAATTTCGAACATTTGAAAATGGAAAATGCAGAAGAACAAGATAGCGAGGGGAACACCGACCTTCTTGACCATCTGCATAATTGGACCTGCCGGGAGGGTAGGCAACTTTTCGAGTGAATAGTTCCGCATATCCAGAGGATCAAAAGAATCACATGCGGGAGCGAGAGTTTTATCTAGCGGGGCATTCATATTTTTACTCCTTCCATCATCGGTGGTCGGGACCTTTCGGTCCCGAACCGTATCTTTTACACAATATTGTGTAAATGGAGGTGGTTTATACCATTCCGATGACGCTTTTTGCTGCTTTGAGGTAGTTCCTGTTCTCAAGGTGACCGATTTCCAAAGCTTCGATAGCCTTGGTCATGCCTTCGTAATCTTCGCTTTCGCAACATGCGGTCTCAAGGACGGCTCCGTTGAATTCAATGATTCCGTATTCACAAATGATATCATTCACAGAGAAGCCAAAACGCTTCTTGAAAACAGAAACTGCCGCGAGGCCGGGGTGCTCTTCCACAATGGCGATAAAGTCATCGAGAGTGTATTCCTCTTTGACCAGATTCACTTCGGCCTTCATGTTTTCGAGGATGGTTGCAACTTCCTGCTTCCCTACAGGGAACTGGAACTTGCCACGAGGCTGGAATATCTCGTAGCCATTCTCGGTTTCACCAACTTTCGTTTTGATATCCAGCAAGCCATCGCGGACCTTGACGTTGGCCTCATTGGTGGCAGTGGAGAGAAAGTAGGTCTCGCGGCTTTCGCGCACCTTGAAGAGCTTAGCTTGAGCCTTCCACATGGATTTTTTGACAATGTCGAGGACGCCCTGCCCAAAGACACGGTATTCAGCTCTGGGGATAATTTTTGAAGCTTCTTCCGCTGAAGTGGCGGCGTTTGCATCGTAAACGTTTTTCATTGAATTCTCCTGAAAGATGGGTGGTTACCAGGTTGTATAGGGATTGTTGACGAGGTTGGAATTGAAGTAGCGAGGATCGCCGGTTACTTCTTCGCCGACCCAGGAGGGTTTTTCGAAGGCCTGGTCCTCACTCGACAATTCTATTTCGGCGACCACGAGGCCGTTGTTCACACCGAAGAATTCATCGACTTCCCAAATAAAACCGCCAAACTCGATCTTGTAACGGGCCTTTTCAATGATTGGCTTTTCGGCCAGATCGTCGAGCATCTCGGTGCATTCTGCATGCGGAATCTCATATTCGTACTCCACCCGGGTCGCTCCGGTAGTGATGCCCTTGATGGTCAGGAACCCCTTGTCATCAATGGTGCGGACACGAACAGTGCGTTCCTTGGCGCTGTTCAGATATCCTTGACGGTAGTGAGTACCGTCTGCCAGGCCGCGCCAGTCATCACCGACGAGCAGGAATTTGCGTTCAATTTCTTTAGCCATGTGTTCTCCAGTTATGTTTCAAAGGATAGGTTGAGATTTTGCCAACATTGATCTTGTCTTAATGCAGTGCTGATGATAAAAACAAATGATAATGAAACATAATCAGTATAATTAATAGTTATGAATGAAGCATCGTTGAAAGTATTTATGGCGGTTTGTGACACCGGCAGTTTTACCAAGGCCGCCGGTGAGTTGTTCATCACCCAACCGGCGGTGAGCCGCCATGTCCAAGCATTGGAGCATCATTATGGGGTGGACTTGTTCGAACGCCGAGGGCGAAGCATCGAGTTGACGCCCAACGGCGAAATTCTCCGGAATAAGGCTAGAGAACTGTTCTCCCTGTATGCCGACGTGGAGTCGTTATTCGAGGACCTCATCAATCTCAGACGCGGGAAGATTGCTATCGCCGCCTCGGCGACCATCGCTACATACCTGTTACCCCCGGCTATCGCATCATTCCGCCAACAATTCCCTGGTGTTATCATCGAGTTGCTTTCGGGGAATACCCACGAGGTCAAAAAGATGGTCGGCAACGGTGATGCGGATATCGGGTTCGGCGGCGGCGCGGGTGTGGAAAGCCGAGGACTTGTTCGGGCCATGGTGCACAAGGAGCAGTTGGTCATTGTGACCCGAACCGATAGCGACATCTGTAAAAAAGAAGTTGTAACCCCGGAGGATATGCAGGACCACCAGTTCATCTGGCGTGAGAAAGGCACCCAAATCCGACTCTATGTGCGTGAGCTATTCAAAAACACGCCTATACAGTCCCCGAGCGTAGTGGCTCACCGCGTGGCCACGGCTAAACGCTTTGCCCAAGTTGAAGGATATCTGACCGCTTTGCCCTACTCTGCGGTGAAACGAGAAGTTGAGGACGGTAGACTCGCCATTCTGAACGTCAAGGATTTCAACGTTGCCATTGGATTCAACGCCTTCGTCAGCGCCAGTCGCCGCCAGGGAGTTGCTAGCCAAGCATTTCTACAACATCTCCTCAACTGTGGAGTCTTCACTCACTCCAGTGCCTTGAAAAAACTTCTCAAAGTGAGCAAGTAAAGGACAAACTCAGAAAAATTAGCCTAGTAGGAGGGGCGGTTGAGATCCAAACCTTATCAGACTGAAGAGAGTTTTTTTATCATGTGCTGACCAGGGATGAAATCATCACTTGTGCGGCTCGGTTCTGCGGGCCGCCGAGGCTTACGATCCAATCATCATGGACCTTTTACACGAAGAGATTTTGTCTGGGCCGGTCCTGACCCTGGATGAGACCACAGTGCAGGTGTTGAAAAAACCTGGCCGAAAGTACTCGCCCTCGCGTTCCGGCAAGATTACCGAGGAGTTGATGCGTGACTTTTCTGGCTACCTGCAAACCGATGGGTACGCGGGGTACAATGCCCTTGGGGAGCGGAAGGGCATTATCGATGTGGGCTGTATGGCGCACGTGCGGAGCAAGGTCATGGACGTGCTCAAGGCCGGGACAAAGAAACGCGGCACGGCTCAGGAGGTGGTTGATCTCATTGCCAAATTCTATGGCCTGAAAAAACAGGCCCGGCAAGCGCGCTTTGATGCGGATCGCATCCTGGCCATGCGTCAGGACCAGTCCCGCCAGATCAGGGACACCATCAAGGCCTTGCTTTTGGAACGGGGACAGACCACGCCGCGCAAGACTTACCCGGGCGCGCCCTCTCTTACGCCTTGGGGCAGTGGGAGCGGGTTGAAGCATATCTAGAAGACGAAATCTTGCTGCCGGATAACAATTTGGCCGAGAACGCCATCCGCCCCTCTGCAATCGTTCGGAAGAACTGGCTTTTCGCTGGCTCGCCCAGAGGCGCTGCGGCCAGCGCGGCCTTGTACAGCCAGGTCGAGACTGCGAAGGCAAATGAGCTGGAACCGTTGCGGTATCTGTATTCCCTTTTTGAAAGACTACCAGGCATGAAGTCCGATGACGAGAGAAGAAGCTTGTTGCCGCAGTATCTTGCCGCTGAGAAGTTAGCGTGACAACAGGATGTGGAGGCTTGGAAGAGGTCAAAAAAATGCGCTTACGTTCAACCGGCTGCACGGGGAAAGAGTGGCGGCGTTGAAGAAGATGAGTCGGTAAGAATACTATGCTTACTTACCGAAATACTTTTCAGCCAACTTTTTGACCGTGCCGTTTCGAATGAATTTTTCTAATGCTGCATTCAGTTCGTTCATTTTGACAAGCAGCGGAGACTTCTTAGATACCGCAAAATAGAGTTTGGTCGTTTTGCCAGGGTCATATTCCGCTTCAACGATTGCTGATGATAGCTCCAATCTTTTGAGATCGTAGAGGACTTGGCAGTCTGTACCCACAAACGCATCCCAGCGCCCAGCTAGTACCATCCGGATTAAGTGCTCTTCTGAATGTCCAAGCATTTTTTGCAAGGTGTTGTCCTCGTCGAACTTTGGAAAATAAACGGAGTTGCGGGATACGCCAATTCTTAGAGGTGTTAGATCGACGTATTTTCTTATGCGTATTTGATTACGTTTGAGAACGTAGAATTTTGGGGAACAGGAAAAGTAGGACGAGTCTGTGTAAACAAGATATTTTTTCCGGCTATCGTTTATTGCGATTCCGGTAGTCATATCGGACTCGCCTGCTTCAAGTTCATCCAACACGCGGGGCCATGGCCTTTGTTGCCATTTGAAGATCAGCCCCGTTTCATTCCCTATCAAAGAAAGCAGTTCGACGTCGAACCCCGAAAGATTACCTTTGTCATCAAGAAGTCGAAAGGGCGGCCATATCTCTGTCGAAACCATATAAGTTGTTTCTTGGGCAGACGCTACAGATAGAGGGATAATAAGGCCAACAAGTAGGGCCCAATAGCAGTAAGTGGCTAGTCTTTTCACTACTCCTCCATACAACGAGTTTTCAAGAGTAAACAATATTAGTTGATTATGGTTGATGGTTCAATATTTTTTTCATATGCAGGGCTATGGCGACACGGTGTAGACTCTACTGTTTCTGAACGAGGAAGAGCGTGCGACCTGCCCAGTAAAGTATACGGAGCAGGGCAGGAACGTGGCAATGATCACCGAGTCCGGCAGTTACTCCTTGGTCCTGCGCTCCAGGAAACCGGAGGCGCGGCGGTTCAAGAAGGGGGTGACGGCGTTGAAGAAGATGGGTCATTAACCCCCATTAAACCTTATTGGTACTTTGATCCTTACCCCGCCCCGTTGATAAGCTCTTTGGCTTTTCACCGGGGTCAGCCTAGGCTGCCACCAAACTTGTACATGGAGTGCAAGCTCAAACGTAAGGAACGGGTCCAATGAAAAATATTACCACCACCGGCATTGATCTGGCAAAAAATGTTTTCCAACTCCACGGAGTAAGTACCGCTGGAAAAGTCGTCATTGCTGTCCGGTTGCCGTTAGTATCCGTGGATTTACGCATGCACGTTGGCTTTTCAAGCTAAGGCCGGTCCATGGACATATTTGACAGCTCTTCGGAAAAGATAATGTCCAAAATCGCCTCTGTTTATGGTATGCAGACAACTGTTAACCTGCTGCATAAAAATGATATTTCGAACATGGCTCATGCTGACAAGATCTTTCATCAAATGCTATCCCTGATTCCCCGGTATGAATTCGATGTCTTGGCCCGGGAACACAGTACCGGTAGATGTTCCCGGACATTCTCTCGATGAAATCAGTTCACTTGTCTGCTCTTTATTCACCTGACTGGCCCTCGAAGCATGCGCGACGGCACCCGCAGCTTGGGAGCCAAGATCGGGCGACTGTACCATTTGGGCCTGTGCTCCGTGGCCCGTTCGACCTTTGCCGACGCCCATTCTAAGCGCCCGGCCGAATTCTTCCAGGCGCTCTTCGGCAAAATGTATCAGCGATGCCCGACCGTGCCCCCGGGCCACAAGTTCCGGTTCAAGGCCAAACTCTTCAGCTTCGACACCTCGGTTGTCAAACTCTGTCAGTCCGCCTTTCCCTGGGCCGACTTCAGCGCCAAGTGGGGCGGATGAAACTTCATGTTGTTCTCGACCATGATGGCTATTTGCCTGCTTTCGTACGAGTCACCAAGGCCCGGCTGCACGATTCCAAGATGGCCAAGATGCTCAAGCTGCCCAGGGGCTCCATCGCCGTGTTCGACAAGGCCTACATCAACTACTCCCGGTTCCGAACGCTGGGCGCCTCCGGCCTGTTCTTCGTCACCAGACTCAAGACCAACACCGTGTACCAGGTGCTCAAGAGATGCCCTGTCAGGAAAGGCACGGGTGTGACCTCGGCCCACGTGATCAGCGTCGCCATCCGGGGTGACGAGCTTCGACTCCACCGCATCGGATACCGAGACCCTGAAACCGGAAAGTTCTACGAGGTCCTGAAACCGATAAGGAAGGACGTATGACAAAGGGCAACAAAAGACGGAAGCATTCGGACAAGTTCAAGGCCAAGGTCGTACTTGAGGCGATACGTGGCGTGAAGACGCTGGCGCAATTGGCTGCTGAGTACAAAGTGCACCCAAACCAGATTTCTACGTGGAAAAGACAGCTCCTTGAAAATGCCGAAGGTATCTTCTCCGACGACAAAAAAGCCAAGAGCCTGGAAGAGGTCACCGCTCCGCTGTTTGAAGAGATCGGCCGGCTCAAGATGGATATCAAGTGGCTTGAAAAAAAGTTGTAAGCCTGCCGATTGAGGTGCGCCGTCAGTGGATCAAACCGAATCGGGAGTATTCCATCCGGCGGCAGTGCAAGTTGGCAGGCCTTTCCCGTTCGGGGTTTTACTACAAACCTGCGGCCGAGTCCGATGAGAACCTGGCCTGATGCGTCTCATCGACGAGCAGTATCTGCTTCAGCCGGATTACGGCTCGCCGCGCATGACGGATTGGCTGAAGACACAAGGGCATCAGATCAACCACAAGCGAGTCGAGCGACTGATGCAGTTGATGGGCTTGCAAGCGATTACTCCAGGGCCGCATACGAGTGTCCCCAACCCGGAGCATCCCGTGTTTCCTTATCTGCTGAAAGGAGTTGCCATTGAGCGAAAGAATCAAGTCTGGAGCGCTGACATCACCCACATCCCCATGCAGCGCGGCTTTCTGTATCTGGTGGCAGTGATTGACTGGTGGAGCCGATTCGTATTGGCTTGGGAACTATCGAATTCCATGGACAGTTCGTTTTGCGTGGACGTGCTGAGCAAGGCGTTGTGCATCTCCACGCCAGAGGTGATCAATACGGACCAAGGAGCGCAATTCACGAGCCGTGAATTTACCGGCCTTTTGCAGAGCAAGGGCATTGCAATCAGCATGGACGGCAAAGGTCGCGCAATCGACAACGTATTCATCGAGCGGCTGTGGTGGATGGTGAAATACGAGGATGTCTATCCCAAGGCGTATTCTGATGGAATCGAGCTATACCATGGGCTGACGCGCTATTTTCGGTACTACAACGAGAAGCGCGGTCACTCGTCGTTGGACAAAAGAACTCCCGTTGCCGTATACAGGGGCAACTTGGATGTTCATTGACTTGGCTCGCAGCCGTTGCTCCGTTCCGCCCTCGGCCCTTCGGGCCGCCCCTACGGGGACGGGCTACGCTCCACAACTGTTGCGGCGAACCACCTCCACGGAGGCACAAACTCGGACGTCGGACTCCACATTAAAATAGCCGATCAGTGGTCCAAAGGATGGGAGGAGGCGCAACTACCATGGAACAAACCAGTTCCGGCGAGAACAAACCGCCTATTACATGCAATCCCAGGCTGCCTGAGTCATATGGACGGTCTCTTGAATTATTTCGGATAAGCTCATTTCCATCTCCTTGTGTTGCTTGAGAAGGCTCGTTTCCGCTCCTTATCTCCAATGCAACCCTACATGCCCATGCGTCATTCCCACCCCCGGCAAAGCCTGGGGCTTGGTTTCTGTGAATCGCTCAAAGCGGCTTATTCTTTGATTAGATAGGGAACTTTAATTGGTCCAATCGCTTATCAGTTTCTTCTTGGTTTCGAATATACTTCCGAATCACTTGATCATCTCTTCCTACGGTTGAGACAAAACAACCACGTGCCCAAAAGTTTTGCCCCACAAATTCTCGTGCTCGATCTTGGACTTCACGCGTTATACGGATGGTGCTCTTGCCCTTTATAAAACCAACCACTTGCGCAACCGAATATTTCGGTGGAATCGCGATCAGCATGTGGACATGGTCACGGCATAAATGCCCTTCTAGTATTTCGCTTTCACGTTGATGCGCTAGTTCATGGGACACTTCACCGAATAACATGCGCAGCTTACCAAACAGCACTTTGTCTCGATACTTGGGAATCCAAACCACATAATACTTGCAGTCCCATCTTGTGTGACATAGGCTTGATTTACACTTCATTTAAGCCTTTCCTGTGCTCACACTTTGAGCAGCTCACCAGGAGAGGCTTTTATTTACTCCCGTAAAAGTCAAATTTTGGCGGTTGCGGAGAAGTCTGAAAAAGGCCTTGAAGAACGGACTAGCAGAGATGCTTTCCCATTCTATCTATGCACGAAAAGGCCCCCAGATGGGGGCCAAAAATCGAGATATGCCTCGCTCTCGGATGGTGCTCCCTAGCAGATGTTGTTTCCGCTTATGAGCCCGTTGGTTCAGCCGCCCCGAGCCACGCGGGGAGCCTGGGCGGAACATCCGCCACTATCAAATCACGGAGCAGGTCGGGTCGCGTGTCCGGCGACGCGGCTCGTATGCCGCTCCGATGTGATCATGAGGTCGGCCGTTATATACGGTCACGAGCCTCAATCCGTTGTCGCACGGCACTGTCACAGCCGTGTACCCCATCAAATGATGCCGGGTGGCGCCCAACCGTCCCGGACTTTTCTCGCCCATGGCAACACATGCCAAGGCGGTAGGTGCAACGATGTTGCGTTCTTGCATACGGGTGTAAGCATGCTTCGTAACAATCACATTGATAGCGCCTCCTTCGGTCTACCGACCAGTCAATCCATTTCCCTGAACATACTACCTGCTGACTGCTGATCGCCACTTTTGGGCCGGGAAAAATGGCCTGTGAGGAAGGAAATTGAAGGAAAAAAGAACGAAAAAGAAGGGCAAGGATCCAAAAAGGATACTCGCCCCCCTTCACTCGGTTTCTACTTCCCCTAGTCATCGGGGGATGCGGGGGGGGAAACATGGTATGGCTACACCTCCGCCCTTGTGATGCTTCCCTCGTCGGTCATCAGGTACCGCTGCCCGTAGTGTCCGACGATCACGTCGCCGGGCCCGTGCGAACAGTCGACCAGCTCCGGCCGCTTGACCTTCTTCTTCCCGACCAGCTCGTATCCCCAGACCGTCTTCCGAACCTTTCCGCCGTTTCCGCCGTCGACCATAGCCGTCTTCACGTGCTTCCTGAACCGCTAAACCTCGGCCAGTTCCTTGACATGCAAAACCATAATTCTTGCCATACTTTTCTCCTTGGCCGCGTTTTTCTTTATTCGCCGCCAAGGAGGCCGTTCTGGCCAAAAAGGACCGGTGGATGCCAAAAAAAGGAGAAAAAGATAAAAAAAAGAAACGCCCCCCTTCTCCGGGTGCGGTTCCGGGCGGGGGAAACACTTGTAGCGTAGCGGAACGTGTTACTGTGCCGCCGACAGGCGGTACAGAAATGGGAATGGATAAAATGTCGGAGCTATGCGGAGTCGGGCTTGACGAAGAAGACACGGTGGTACCCTTCTGCATAAAGGCGGTTGAGGTCGGACTGGATGCCTGGGGCCAAGAGCGACCCCGGAAGGACGAAGCCAAGGACGATGGCCTCCGCCTCGCCGGGCCAGATACCTGTCCAACGTGCAAACCTGGGGTCATGGCCGGGGCAATCGCATTGGCACCGCTGAAGGCCGCACACCGAACAACGTTCGACCTCGCATCCATGGCGGTGCGGTGTGCAAGGCTCGACGCCGCACGACGGGCATTGTGACAGGCCTGGGAGGTGACTTAATTTCTTACCCACACGCATACCCCTTCTGCGTTTTCGCCGAGAGGAATCCTGTCCCAGTCGCGCACATGTATTTGGACGACAACGGCAGTAGGCCAAAGATAGGATATTCCGCCTGAATCGACCATTTTTGTCAGCAAATGAAGAAAATCGGCGACTCCGCCAATTCGCACGATTTCGATCCTGTCTGCCGGAACACTGGTAATAGATTCTCCGCCGCAAAGTTCGCCAAACTTGCGGCTGTCAACCATCAACGCACCGTACGACACGAGGGAAACAGGACCATTTGATTTCGCGCAATGGAAAAGCGCCGTCATTAGCCCGTGGCGTGTCGGATTGCAGACAAGATCACCTATCAGCTCGTATTTGCAAACGTCCGTGATGTCGCCCATTGACCCTCCTTTTTTCAAGTCCAATGCGCATTGTGCTCACACCACAAAAATCGGTCAACACATCTCCGTCACTCGCCTTTTTACCTCCAAGCTAGATACGCCGCGGCGGCATCGGCGGCATGTTCCATCCTGCATTTTGCATTCGGCCACGACGCTGATGGCCACAGGCTTCTGGCGGCCGACATCATCTCGTCCTTTTAACCTTTTCCGGCCCCGAGAAATGCGATCATACCATCCCTTGCCCTTATCGTGTGGGGCGTCAGCCCAGCCCCGACACACGTCCTGATCACAGCTCCAGTCGCAAGGCGAATCGCCTGAACAGCGTTCATGTTTTTGCCCCTTCCAAGGGCATTTCGGCGACGACTTCCGTCGGAGAGAATCGGCTAATAAGGAAGATGAGTTCAGACGACAACTCCCGGGCGCTGCTTCAAGGACGCCGTACTTGGCCGCACCATTCGGCGGCTTTGTCTGCACGGTTCCGCAATCGACGATCTGACCGTCCACGTCGAACACACACCATCCGAGATTTTTCAGGGCAACATCCAGGACCAAAACCGCCCTTTCTTCTACTTGTTTCAACTATCATTTTCATCCAGCGCCTCCTGGAGTTCATCCACGTTTCCTTTGCCTTTCCGGGGGCAACAAGCTCCCGGCTCTTGATCCTGCGTCTGCAAGCTTTTTTATTTTTTCATTTCCTTTTTATTTCCCTTTCCCGATCCTTTCGCCGCCACCGAAGGGGCGGTGGTCCTTTGCCTTTGCCGCCCAGGGACTCGGCGACGGCGGTCAGAAAAGCGAAGCCTGGCGCGGCCTCAAGGCTTCGTGTCCCCGGCGGCCGGGAGTGGTCTTGTCGTCCTGGGCTATACGCTCGTACTCGGCTGGGCCAGTCTTAATTCCGCCGAGCGGGATGACGTGGTCTTGGAACCCGTCGACAGCCGATTTGAGTCCGCCATCGATCGGCGGCACTGTTGGAGATGGGCGCATCGGGCACAGATTGCGTTGTTCGCTTTGCAGATCGCTGAGACAAAACAGCCGGGGCCGCCGCCGCGCCGCACCCCCATCCTAAAACAGTGGTTCCCCCTTTGGGGGAACTGGATCGACGATCTCGAAGTGATCTTGGATTTTTTTGATGGCTGGGGAAATGGAATGGTGGGCCATTCGATTTTTTCGAGTATGTGGTCTGGCTTCCGTTCTGACGGGATCTTCGGATTGTTCATAGGGACAGGTTCACGAGGGCAACAGAAAAGGCCGTGGCGGCCTGTTTTTTGAACGATTCGGCGGTATGGCTGATCTATTCAGAACGGCGCATCGCCACTTCTTCCTTTCATCAGCCATCTTGAAATCAAAACGGACGCTCTTCGTACGTAATTATTCTGAAAACTAAACACGAAATTTGTATGATTCCACGAATCCAAAGGCTGACAATGGTTTCCGGCGATTATTTTTTGGGAAATATCACCGCCATTTCGCGCTTGTTTTTTGGAAAATATCACCGATTTTTTTGGAAAATATCACCATTGCGCCGATAAGTGATATATAAATACAAGTCTACACTTTGACTTTTAGGTGTTTACATAGATATTTTTTTAGTTATGGATGCGACAAGATCAATCAAGAAGGAGATTCCAAGATGGTTAAAGACAAGATGAACAGGGTCGCACCGGTGATCAAGCAGCTCCGGGAACTGTCAGACCGCCCCCAAAGCCCGGTTGCCTCCGGCGACATCATGCACTTGCGGTATGAAACGACCCGAATGACGTACGAGGTGTCGAGTACAAGTCCGCTCCCCAGGCAGTGTGACGTCAAAATCTATTACTACTGCCTCGGTGTCAGGCAGCAGCAAGAGTCTGACGGCGGCGACAGAAACCGTGTCTCCATGTCTATACTCGATATTTTGCGTGGATGCGGCATGTCGAAGTCGCGGCAGAACTACGACAACGTTGTCGAAGCGTTGCGGCGATACAACGATTTGAGAATGCGTCTCAAGTACAAAGACCTTTCCGGGATCGCAGAGGACTGGTTCGGCTTGTTTGACGCAAGGATCCGCGACCGAAACGTGGAGTTGATCTTTTCCGACTTTTACATCGAGGCGCTTGAAGCCGATGATGCAAATGTCCACTTCCTTGCCTTGGAACACATAGCCGGACTGACGGGACTCGCAATCCAGCTTTACTCGATGATGCAGACGCACCTGTTTGATAAGAAAAACAAAGTTAGAACGTACGGGGAAAAGGCGAGATTGATCACCCGCAAGTTGTTCGGGGAAAATCGCGGACGTGAAATCCCTGTCAGCTCCGCTTTGACACACTACGTCAAGCCTGCGCTCGAGCGTATAGAGAGGCAAACTGGCTGGAGAATAAGCGTCAAGAATGACGGACGCGGCGAAGATTGCGTGTGGACATTCTCGACGGCTGAAGTTCCTAACTCTTTCCGCGTTGCAGGTCTTACAACGGAAGAAGAAGCCAAGCTCCGCGGCAACGAGGATCAGGCAGTCGAGACAACTGCCACGCAACCAGCTTCAACCGAACTACCCGACACTGTAATCCGTGCAATCCCAGAAAAATACCGCGCTGACAAAAAGCTCCGCGAGGTGCTGAACGACCTGTTGACAAGGACGGAAGAGCGAAACGTCATCGTCTTGTGTGAGTCTATAAACACAAGGAAAGTCAAGAATTTTGCGGCAGTTGTAATGGGTATGCACAATGCCGGCACCCTCCTGGAACAGGCAAAAAAGGTCGGTACGAACAGGCGCATCAAGACGTTCGACGAGACACTCGTTAAGCGCCTTGATGCCGCAGCTTACGTGATGGATTGCGGCGAGGACTTCTTCGTAGAGACGTGCAAGGCCAGAGGGGTAACGCCGGAGCAGGTCAGGGAATACGTCGCCAAAAAACAGGCGAACGACGAAGGGTAGCACACAAGAAAGCCCCCTTTCGAGGGCTTCTTCTTTCTTCATTTTCCTTCCATTTTCACCAGCCACCATCCCACCAAGTATATCAGTCGTCCCAGGACGATCCGCAGCCGAAATCGTCATCAAAGGACGAGCACCCGATGCCATCGTCAAACGACGAGCATCCGCAGATATCGTCATCAATCCCAATCGACGACGTGCCGCAAAAATCGTCGTCGATAGAGGAACTCGGCCAGTCGTCGTCGAACGCCGAGGTCGACGAAGACATAAAATCATCGTCAGACGACAAAAAATCAGACAAAGAGTCGTAGTGGATATTGCACGGAAGGTGGCTGTAAATCGGCGAATAGTAAACGTCGTCATTATTAAGCAAATCAGCGTCATCATCGCTGAACAGATCGTCGTCAGACCTGATTCCGATCTCATCGCCAAACATCGACTGCCATCCGTCCCCACCATCATCCTCACCGGCCGCCCAGTTCGTCGTCATGCCGCCACCGTTGCTGACAAGTGCCCCGAACACCACAATCGCCCCGATAATCGCAATCACGATTTCCATTTCGTTCCCCTTTTTTCTGTTTTCCTCTCCCCCTCACAATCGCTCTATTTCCGCCAGGAGCCCAGAGATTTCTCCATTTTCTTGTGTTATAACCCACTCTTTTTATTCTTCTTCTTCTTTTACAGGCAACGTTCTTCACGTGTTTCGCCTTCGGCGCTGTCAGTTTTGTGCAACTTTTCTGACAGGCGACGAATATTGGGGCATGAGCGACAAAAATATCAGATTTCACAGCGCGGAAGAGGCCCTGACATATCTCGTTGCGGTTCGCGATCTCGAGGGGTCGTGCGGTTCCGTGTCCGGCCGTGCGGCGGCCGACGGCGAACTCGGGTTGGCACCAGACGGAGATTGTTTCGGGCCGGATGCGACCGACAAGATCGCCGCTCGTATCGATCTCGAGCGGACTGTTGTCCAGGATCTCGACTGGCGGTATCGCCGCGTCCTTGCCCTGTTCATCGGAGCTGATTGTGTACGGACGTATCCAGAACGGGAAGACGGCACAAGGAGACCAGGCGCCCATGCGGAGGTCATGAAATGGGCGCGTTGTACGCCCCGACACGCACACTGGCTGATCGACAAAATGCTGTCACACGTCGATCGGAGCTTGTGGCGAATGGGGTATCTCTACGCTAACCCTGACGCGACCGTAGAGCCAGGTATCAGCCGTAAAACAGACGACGACGGTTTTGTCCGTGCTACGAGAAACAGCGACACAATTTCTGACAACGAGCGACTGGTTGCCCTCGACAGATCATCAGAGCTGATGTCGTGCCCGTACGAGTTCGCCGCCGCCTACTACACGGCGGCCGAACTGGCAGAATTTGCAGACGTCGAGGATGAATAAGTTGGCATGAAGGGAAAGACCCTTCCTGCCAACTTATTTAATCCTTTATTTATATAGTTCCTGTTTACTTCCCCCGGGAAACCGCATCCTGCGTTTTTCGCGAAACACGCTCGAAAACGCTAAAACGCATCATTTTAATCAAAAACGACCGTTTTTGCTGTTTTGAACGTTTTTAAACTGTTTCCCCCCACTCCCCCCGAAGACGGGGGAAGTTGATAAGAGTGAAGGGGGGCAAATATCCTTTTTTCCTTTATTTCCTTGTAGTTCCTTTCTTGTGCAACAATCTCGAGGCGGAGCGAATATTCGATCATGCGAACCGTGATCAAAAATATCATTTCCTTTTTCACCGTCCGAGAACCTGAAGCCGAGCCGCAGGTGGCGGCCCTGCCGCCCAGGCGCGAAGACCGCTATTTCGCACGTGTCGGGGCGACCCTTTCTGCTAAAGCGGCCGCCGCTTCGTCTGCCCCGGAATTCGAGGTGGACGGGCAAATGATCCTCCACGGCCTTGTTTCCCCCAACGACCTCAAGGAACGGTGAAATCGACAATAGAGTGAAGGGGGCAAAAATATCCTTTCCGGCCGCCAGGCCGATCCTTTTTTGATCCTTTCCATCTTTCCATAATTTAGCAAAAGCTCCTGGCGCTCACGCAATTTCCTTTTCTCCGGCGATCCAACACTGAGAAATATCTCGCAAAATCAACTTTTTTTAGCCGGAAAACTTGACTCTGTGTAATCCAGTGAATATAACATTGTTATGCCGGATGGGGGAACGGCCCCTTGATGGTACGAAGAAACAAACAACGGAGAATCGAGATGAACAAGAAGAACGGAACGGAAATCGTTGCAGAAGAGCTGGTCAAAGCAATCGTCGAAAAGATCAATCACGAGATCAGCGACAGGGCATTTGCCTCAAACAATTACGGCCAGATCTGCTTCCACGAGCAGTATCTCTATTTTAACCTGGCCTCCGGCACAGTCAGTCTTTCAAGCTCACCGCAAGGCTGCGTACCCGGAAACTGCGACGAGCACTTTCATGTCGCGTGTGTCAACGATCCAGTCATCGAGTCAGACCTCGAGGAAATCGACAGCGACGATCTCGAGGAGATGAAGGAAGCGTGGGATGACGACCGTGATGGCAAAGCACGCGACATTGCATGGCGAATCGGCAAAGAAGTGTGCGAAAATGCGTTGTACAACAACGAGTGTTGGGACGCTGAGAGCATCACAGACATTGCCCATGATTTCGACAGTCTTGACCCTGCATCACCTAATTTCGTCGAGGATGCGGCAGCAATGATCAACGCCGCCGTCGAGCTTCTGCCAGGTCTTGCGAACACCGCAGAGAGCATCGGTGGCCTGGTTGAGGACTGGATCAACGACAAGATCGACGAATAAGACAGACAAGCGCAAAGCCCCCGGCCCGGACGAACCGGGCAGGAGGACGGGGGCAAGAAGCGGGAAAAAAGGAGAATGAAGATGAAGGATTACAGGTATGTGACAGCCGCAGAAATCGCGGAGAATGGTGGGAAAAAGCTGTTTGAGGCAGATGGCTGGACAATCGTCGTCGAGCGCGACGGAGATATCTGGTGCGCGTACGACATGGACGGCAACTTAGCTCTTGTTGTGCCCGGCAACAGAACACTGTCTGACGTCAAGTTTTTCGTGACTCAAGTGCAGCTGTACGTGTCAAAGCGGCTTGGAGCGGTAGCATAATGGAGGACACTAGAATCACGATATCTGACCTCTGGCCCCTGTCCGTCGCCGACGTTGCCGAGGCCATCGCTTCGACCGACGACATGGCACTGGACGAGCTGGTCCTCGAAATCCAGGACAACGACAACCGCGTCGAACTCGGGGATTGCGTCTTGCTCGTCGAGGGGGACCGACACCGCGGCCACCTGCGGGTTGCGACGATCGGCGCACCCTATTATCACGTTGAGAGACTGTGGGGAGACGAATAATGACGAACGAAACGAACAGAAATACCGTAAAATACGTGCCTGAAATCCCGGCAGGGACGACGCTGACACAGCTCACGTTCGACGCTGACACAGCCGAGATCGTCGAGGCTTGGAAGCGCCAGGGCTACAACATCACGACAGTGTTGATCATGTGCGGATGGTACGTCGTCCGCAGTGCCGAGACGAAACTCGTTACCGGATACGAGCGAAGCGATTTCCGGGGGTTTGGAGCCCGTCTCCCTCGCCCCCTGCTTGAGATGGCAAAATCAGCCGCTAAAACGCACGGCATGAATTTGTCCGAGTTTTTCGACGCTTGCGTCCGGACAGTCGCCCGTGACTCTGCTTCCGGTGTCCTTGTACCCTTGTCCGCCATGCTTCCTGAGCCGCTGACTCGCGACGAGCTGATGAGTCGTGGAGGTAAATAATGGGAACAGCACGACTCCGCATCGCCGCCCTGGCGGCCCTGGCCATCGCCGCCGTCTCGATCGGCTTGTACCGGCTGACTCTGACCCCAGGCTCCGAGACCTCCATCGCCCTGGCCCTGCTCCCGGCTGCTCTTGTCGCCGCCGCATACGCCTGGGCCGTGTCGGGACACTGGTTCGTCCCCAGGGCCGTCCCGGCGACCCTGGCGGTCCTGGCCACGGCCACGACGTTCCTGACCCTGGCCTCCGCCATGTCGGCCGTCACAGACGGAGGGGGCGGAATCCTCGTCGCCGTCTCCGGTGGTGCCGCAGCCGCATCAAACATCCTCGTCCTCCTCCTCGCCAGATCACCTCTGACTGGAGATCCTGGCCGCATCAAGTAGCTCGACCAACACCAGCCACACCACCCCACCATCAACCGCCAAGGCCCCTTCCAGGGGCTTTGCTCCTCGCTCTGTCAACCGCTCCCACGCCCCAACATCCCCCACCTTCCAGGCCCATCTTTTTCAAACTTTTTCATCTTTTTTTGCCGCCAACAAAACCCGGTGAGCGCCAGGGGCTTTCGACTGCGCACATTTGCCGCAAGACGTTGTGAAAACTTGCTTTCCTGGAATCGCGACGAATATAACTTGATCATACAGAGACAGTTTTTTGGATAACAGAAACAGAAATGTTGAAAAATGAGTTTGGAGAAGTTGACCGCATGGCTGTGCAGTGTCGTCGGAAGCCCTGAACACGTCAATGTCGCACCCGAGGCGGTACTGAAGGATCGGGTCACGTATCAGAATTGGAATATGGCGCTCGTCATGTCATACGTCGTCAAGGCCCTGTGCGTCGCTATCGCGGCGTACATCGAACCGGAGACGACGAAGAATGGCTGGTGGATCCTCGGGTTCACCCTGACCGGGATGGTCGCCAGCGGCAAACTGTCGCTCGAGATCCTGGCAGCCCAGCGAAATGTCGATAAGCTGATCTTCGAGCGGATGCCGAATGCGACTCGCCCGTTGGGGGCGTATCGCAAGATGGCGCTTGATCGTGTCATCGCGGCGACAGTGTTAGATGTTGTTGTCTGCGGGACGCTGTTCATCTCGATCTTGTTGGCAGACCGGCTGACAGGGGCCGTGAACGGGCAGGAGATCGCGCTGGCGGCTGCGGCTTGTGTCGTGCTTCCGCTGGCGATTATGGCCGGACATTTTGTGCGGCGGCCTATGGAGCGCCGTATCCTTTTTGGGATCAGCGCGAGATCATAGAACTACCTGGGAGCGGCGGAACACCACCACGCTTACAGGCCACAAGACCCCCTCGGGGGTCTTTCATTTTGTCTGCAAAATGTCATAACGCACGTAAATGATTATCACTATTATTAAAAGAAAGTGTAAGGAAGCCCACTTTAACCGGTGTGCTTTTATCATGCCTTTTTATATTGACATGCACCAGAGAGTGAGCGAATGTGAAAGACTCCGGCAAATATTTTTCTTGACAATAAAGAGGTTGTCCGCTATATGTTTCGAAAATCCCGGATCGAGAATCTGTCGAGAAGGCTGCACCTAATACAGGGTGTCTGTACGTCAAGGAGCGAGTGTGGGAAAGGACCGCACCATCAAGAACGGCAATGGCGAAATAACTAAAAACATCAACTACTGCGAACGACTTCACCCTCTCTTCAAATACGGGGTCGTGAAGCGCATCGAACACACCAAGGACAAGATCTTCGTCGAGCAGCTTGGCGGAAATCTCCTTGCTGGTGCTGAAGTTGCCTTCGGTGCCGAAAACGTGATTTTGTCCGGTTGCGTCGAGACAAGCAGCGGAATCATCGACATCGAGATGGACATTACGCCCGAAATGTTCATCGACCTGCTGCCGGCGTTCGACGAGTTCGCTCCTTGCGACTCCCAAAAAAAGTCCCGCCGTGCTCCAGTCATCTACAAAACCGGAAAAAGGCTGTTCAGGACCAAGCGCAATGCGCTCGTCAGGTCTGCCGACTGCATCCTGCTCGCTGGTGCATATGTAGGAGTCAGCGACGGGAACTGGTTCATACACGGTTTCGCCCAGGGGCGGCCCGACACGGTTGCCAACGGCGTTTGGCTTACCGAAGACGAGGCGCGGCGCGTCTTGTATGATGCCGGCTACTTCGACTTCACCGCCCCATGCGACAGAAACCCGGCAAACTATCCCCGGCCACGCACGGCCACGCGTAAGCGTTGTCCGAACGCAGGACAGACATCCCTACTCTGCTCCATGGGGGTGTCCGATGACTAGGCGCTCTACACAGAACGGCATCGCCGTCCACCCCGACCTCAACGACCTTCGCGATATCCGCCGACGTGTCGGGTGGTACGAATACGACAAGCTGCTCCCGCTCCACATTGTCGGCGGCTACGGCGACCTGTACGCCATCGGCAAATGTGGACGGCCCCTGTGGCGCTGCGACCTGACCTGCCCCGAGCCCGAGCTGATCGGCCCGTTGCCGTACATGGATCCCAGCGATCCGCCCTTCTAAGCCCAAAAATCCGCTCAAAACCGCCGGTGGCACGTCTTTTTTTTGGCGTGTCACCGGAGAAAAACCCCTGGCGCGAGCCGGTTTTTCCGTGCGCCATGTTGACGGCACCTTGAAATAGCGCTTTATCAAGCGATTTCTAAGTGTTACACCATTGAATTTCGGGATTTCGGGGGTGTCAAATCAGCTCATGACGGCGACAGCGCCTGGGCCAAGGGGTTGGTCGATGCGCTAAAAAAAAGCCGCAACAAGGAAGGAGAAAAAAATGGAGTCAAAGAGAATTATCAAGACAGATGACGGCCTGTCGCTCGACGCGACCGGCTACGCCGGACGGTACCTGCTCGTCGATCAGAGCGGCGAGGTCAAGGCCGCAACGGACACGTGGGACGCTATCTGCGCGTTCGCGGCTGTGCTGGCGCACATCGATAGCCAGATCGTCTCGCTGTCTGCGTACGACGGGATGACCGGGGAGCGGTGCAACGACGAGATCAGCGCAATGGTCACGGCGTATCTGCCGTATGTGATTGACGCCCTGATCCCGGCCGCCGCCGACGACGTTAAACGAGCTGTCTACAGACACACGAGAGAACTTCTCGTGGCAACTGGCGCGGCAATCGGAATTGAGTTGATCGACGAACTGATTCACTAACAGAACGACACACGGCGACGGGGGGCCACTGCGGAAACAGTGCCGCAGGGTCCCCCAAGGAGGCGTCGTGGAGGCCCGTGTGCATAGCTCTTGGAGGAGCGAATGCACACAAGAACGGAAGAAGGAAGAAGATCGGCTGGGGAAGGACGTGAAGTCCACGTTGTCATGACGACCAACGGCGGCACCATCGACGGATGCGCCGGCATCTACGAAGACAGGGGCGAGGCCGACGGGATCGCCAGGGAGCTGATGCGGCTCGGACACGACTGCCTGGTCGAGACCAGGGCGCTGAACACTGTCAGGGTTAGGGTCAGCGGCGACGATATAGCTCCGGTCAAGTCGTCGTCGGAATCAGACGTGATAGACGTCTGCAACGGCTAGGTCATCGACAAGGGCCGCACCGTCGAGGAGGCTGTAGCCAAGGCCAAGGCCTCCCGCGCCACATTACCAGCCCAACTTATCAGCAACAACGAAATCCAGGTCAGCACAGACGACTCCAGACGGACCGTCGTGGAGTTCACCGGAACAGCGGCCGAGTTGATAGCAGAAAACGCCAGAGAATGCACCCTGGATACCGCCTCTAAGATCAAGGACGGCAACGAAAAACAGACAAGCAAGTTCCGCTCGAACCTTGCCGGACAGATCGGCGAGGCTGCCGGGCAAATCTATCTCCATGGCCCCGTAGCCGGAATGGCCCGATATTGCACGGAGCGTAAGGTCAGGAACGCAGACAAATACAGGGGAGACGGCGGTGTCGATGCCGTTGCCGGGGCGGTCAAAGTCGACTTCAAGACGACGCTCAGGTTCGCAAAGAACGCCGCCCCGGAGAAGTTCCGACTCGCCGTCAGGCCGCACGAACGACACACCGACACGACTTACGTCATGATCCTGGCAGACAAGATCGGATACGATCACTTCATCGCCACAATCGTCGGCGTCTGCCACGAGTCTGACCTCCCTGCCACCACTGAGTCAGCCGGCACGTTCCGCGGAGCCTACACCGTCCCCGTCCCCCGTCTGTCCTCCCCTTCAAATCTACTGGAGGCAACGGCATGATCGACTACCTCGACGACACCACCACAGAATACGACGACGCTGAAACCGCCGCCCTGCTCTACGAGATCGACGTATCTGTCTCCGCCCGTCTCAGGGAAGACCGTGGATCAGGCGGCCCGTTGAACAGGGAAATCCATTATTCAATGTTCGACCTTGCAGAGGCCGAGGCCGATGAGATGGCCAGGGCCAGGGGCGAGATCTGATTTCACCAGCAACAGGAGGTCCCTTTCGGGGCCTTCATCTTTTTAAATCTTTTTCCCGCGAAAACTTGACTCTGGATATTTCGACGAGCGAGGATTGGATTCCTTGGGGCCATGTCCCCACCCATTCTCATCTCACCTCCCGGAAGCCGCGGAACATCCCTGGAAACAGGCCGCCGGCTTCCACTTTTTTTGCGCCATGCGGTGCAAAATCTGCACATCGCGAAACTTTTTTTGATGCAATGTTTTGCACAATCTTAAAATATACACTTATTTCAATACGTTTATGCGTAATGCAAAAACAAGGAATCGTCAACTTGTTGAAATAGTTGTTGATTTGCCGAATCGGCGTGGTACGATTTCCCGTGGCTGTTTGACTAACGACGAAATTGGGGGGATTGCAGGGAGTGCTCGTTGACGTCGACACATTGTTGAGGGACCATTTGAAGGGTGTAACCAAAGCCATGATCAGGCGGGGTAATATCTGGCAGACATGGCCGCACACGTTCATGACGAGCGGAAGGACGCTGAGGTCTGCGTTGTTCTGCCCGGAAGATGTTGAAGCGTATCTTATAGGGAGGAACGGGGTTAACTATGGCGAGATTCACGCTAGACACGGAAAGGGTCAAGACCAAGAAACGGGGCATCGTGTACCGCGCATGGCTCCGAGAAGGCCGAACGAAACTTGCAAGCAAGCAAGGGTTTGCGACCGTAAGGGAAGCGAAGGAGTGGGCGAACGAGAAGGAGACGGAAATCCTCCGGATGCGGGAGCTGGAAGCACTGGAAGCGGAGAGGGCGACCCGCATAACCTTCTTAAGCGCATCAAACGATTACCTTGACTGGGGTAAGCCGAGGTGGGGGAAAGGGACGTATGGTGGGAAGGTCGGAATCTATGCTCGATTCCTTGAATTTCTCGCACAGCACCACCCTGACGGCATCGACGCGGAACTTGATGATGTCCCGTCACCGCTGATCGAGCGCTATATGTATCACGCCTCTGCGCAGGAGGGGTGTTCCAACAAAACCGGCAACCGGCATTGCCGGGAGATCGGTGCTGTGTGGACCCACGCCATCACCAGGGGGCTGATGGACGGGATCAGGCGGACAAAGCAATACATCGACAACCCGACCCGTGACATCAAGCCGTTCACCGTGGAAGAATACTCCCGGCCCGTGCCGACGTATGAAACGGTGCAGCTGTACCGTGGCGAGGCCAGTCCCGGTGACGAGTCGGACTACATCGAGATCATGTGCAACACGATCCAGCGCGGGAGGAGCATCAGGACGCTGGAATGGACGAACGTCAAGCTGACGGAACGAAAAGCCGGATTCAAACATGGGAAGCGGGACGGAACAATAACCACGGTCTGGATACACCTCAACGACACGGTATACGAGATCCTCAAGCGCCGGTTCCGGGAACGGGAAACCGACAGCCCGTTCGTATTCGTCAACCCCCTGTCCGGGAACCGGTATCAGCGCAACGCATCGCTCATCAAGCACCTGTTCACTAACATCAAGAAGCGGCTTGAAAAGCGCCTCAAGATCGAAATCGAACACGTGACCGGTCATGCCCTGCGGCATTGGGGGTCACACATGCTCGACAATGCCGAAGTCCCCGAGGAAAGAATCGGCAAAATGCTTGATCATCAGCGGC
The DNA here is from genome assembly GCF_017351175.1 of Desulfovibrio sp. Huiquan2017. Taxonomy (NCBI): domain Bacteria; kingdom Pseudomonadati; phylum Thermodesulfobacteriota; class Desulfovibrionia; order Desulfovibrionales; family Desulfovibrionaceae; genus Desulfovibrio; species Desulfovibrio sp. Huiquan2017. The sequence goes on from NZ_JAFMPN010000010.1 coordinate 33,449, forward strand.
CGTCCACAACCAAGATCTACCTGGAGAAGATGCGGGTGGACGAGGGTGTTGCCAACAAGCTGGAGGAAATATCAAAAAACGGACCTCGGAAGCCGAAATACCTCAAAGTCGTCAAATAACGGCTCAACCAGATCCGCTCCAAACAGGCCCCTTCGGGGGTCTTTTTTATGGCCTACAAAATGTGTTTCCCGGAAAAATGTTCACACTTTGTTCCACACTTTTTGTTTTTGGCCCCTTTGTTACACAGAAAAAGGGGTTACAGTTTTCACTGTAACCCCTTGATTTCTGGCGGAGAAGGAGGGATTTGAACCCTCGTATGAGCTTTACACCCATAACACGCTTAGCAGGCGTGCGCCTTCAGCCAGCTCGGCCACTTCTCCTGATTCCCATGCGCACGAGAACACACTGTGCGCATTGAGGAAAGTCCGTCTACACTTTTCCCGCGCGGATTGTCAACAACGATGGGGCTCTATTTGCCCTTTTTCCGAGCCCCGGCCTGTCCATCGGCATCCTTCTCCTCACGGCGGCGCTTGCTCTTGAGCGCCTTGTACTTGAGTTCATGGCGGCGCGTCTTGGCCCCACCGATGCGCTCCCGACCCGGGCCGCGCTTGCCCAGCGCCGAGATGCCGCGCGTCTTTTCCCACTCCTTCTTGTCATGGCTGGAGCGGAAAACCACGTTCACCGGCGCGGACTTGATGCCGAGCATCTTGCGGAACTGGTTTTCCAGGTAGCGCACGTAGGAGCCCTTGACGAGGGTGTGGTCGTTGCAGAAGAACACGAAGGTCGGGATGGGCTCGTCCGCCTGGGTGACGTAATAGAATTTGGGCCGCTTGCGCTTGACCACCGGAGGCTGCAACTTCTCGACCACGGCCTGCATGATCCGGTTGAGCTCGCCGGTGCCCACGCGAATGGCGCACTCCCTGCGCAAGGTCTCGGCCAGGGGCAACAGCTTGCCGATGCCCAGTCCCTTGACCGCACTGGTCATGACCACGGGCACATGCGGGATCACGCGCAGCTCCTCGCGGAAGGCATCCAGCGCCTTGTTGGTCTCGTTCCTGGGGATGAGGTCCGCCTTGTTGACGACCACGATGAACGGGGTCTTCTCCTTGGCCAGAAATTCGATGAGCCGCTTGTCCTGCCGTCCCACACCGAGGGTGATGTCGATGGCCAGGATGGTCACATCGGACCGTCTGGAATTCTTGAGCGCCCGGATGACGCTGATCTTCTCAAGGTGATCCTGAATATTGGCGCGCTTGCGAACGCCGGCCGTGTCCACGAAAGTGTAGCGCTTGCCCTGCTTCTCGAAGGTCACGTCAATGGAGTCGCGGGTGGTCCCGGCCACATCCGAAACAATGAGCCGATCGCGGCCGATGAGGGCGTTGATGATCGAGGACTTGCCTGCGTTGGGACGGCCGAGCAAAGTCAGCCGCAGCCCCTTCTCCACGCCGTCGTCCTCCTCGGCCGGAAAGCCCAGATCCTCGACGAACCGGCGAACCCGATCGCGAACATCGTACAAATTATAGCCATGGGCCGCGGATACAGGCAAAAACTCGACGCCCAGTTCGTGGAACTCGGCGGTCATCGCGGCTTCGAACTCACTGCCGTCCACTTTGTTGACGAGCATGAGCACCGGCTTGCCGGACCGGCGCACGAACTCGGCGGCCTGCTGATCCAGCGGCGTCAGCCCCTCCTTGCCGTCCACCACGAAAATGATGGCGTTGGCCTCGTTGATGGCCTCCTGCGCCTGCTCGAAAATCTCGTCCTCGAAATCCTTGGACAGCTCGGGCGTGGCCTCGGACTCCAGGACCATGCCTCCGGTATCGATAAGGTCGAAACGGGTCTCGCCCATGATGCACTCCCCGTAGATGCGGTCGCGCGTCACCCCCGGCATGTCGTGGGTAATGGACCGCGACTTCCTGAGCAGGCGGTTAAATAGGGTGGATTTGCCCACATTGGGGCGGCCCACCAGGGCGACGATCGGCAGCATATTCGGCTCCGGATGGTTGATGGCATTTGGGGAAGGGAAAACCCCACACTCCCCTGAGGCTGGAAGCGCGGGGTTACCTTATCTTCATTTGAAAGTCGAGTCCATTGTTGACGGGCTCACTCCCCATCCGCCATATCCTCGATGACTCCGCTCAGCCGGGTAGCCATGGAAGCCACCTCCTGAATGGCCGTACTGGCCTCCTGCATGACCCGGTAGGTCTCCATGGAGATGTTGTTGATTTCGTCCGTGGCCCGGTTGATCTCGTCGCTGGTGGCGGACTGTTCCTCGGCGGCCGTGGCGATGATGCGCACCTGGTCCGAAGCGGTTTCCACCCGGCCGACGATCTCAAGCAGGGCCTTGCCCGACTCGCGGGCCAGCTCGGTACTGCGCTCCACGGACTGGGCCGCCTGCTCGGTGGCTCCGACGTTCCGCCCGGTCATATCCTGGATGCGCCGGATGGCCTCACCCACTTCGCCGGTGGCGGCCATGGTTTTCTCGGCCAGCTTGCGCACCTCGTCGGCCACCACGGCGAAGCCGCGCCCGGCGTCCCCGGCCCGGGCCGCCTCAATGGCCGCATTGAGCGCCAGCAGATTGGTCTGGTCGGCAATGTCCGTAATCACGCCGAGCACATTGCCGATGTCCTCGGCCTCGGTGCCGAGCCCTTCCATGGAGCGCTTGAGCTCCTCGGTCTGCTTCTGGACCTCGCCCACGGCCGCAATAACCTGATTGACCATCTCCTCGCCGCGCTGGGCCTGGTTCCGGGCCTGATCGACATCCTCCGAAGCCTGGCTCGCGTTGCGGGCCACATCCAACACCGAGGCGTTCATCTGCTCCATGGCCGAAGCGGTCTCGCCCGCCCGGGCGCGCTGTTCCTCGGAGCCCCGCTTGCCTTCCTCCATCTGGGCGGACAGTTCCTCCGCCGCGCTGGACAGGGCCAGGGATATCTCCCGCGCCTGACCGGCGGCCACGGAAATGCGCTCGTTCTGCGCCTCGATGACCTTCTGCTGGCCCCGAATCTCGGTCACGTCGAACCAGATGGTCAGAGAGCCGAGCATCTGGCCGTCCATGTCGTAGAACGGTGTGGAGGTAACCTGAACGTTGATGGCCGAACCGTCCTCGCGGGTGTACTGGACCTCTTCGTCCTGCCGCTGCTGCTGCTCCACGGCCCGGTCGGACAAGGTCTTCCTGTCCGGCTCGCCGTAGAAAAAGTCACCGGGCTTCCGTCCCGCGTAACTTTCGGGAGGTTCGGGCCGTTGGAGCAAATCGCACATCTGCCGGTTGACCCACAGCAACTTGTGATCCGACCCCAAGAGGGCGCACGGCAGGGGGATACCGCCAAGCACGCCCTCGGAAAATCCGAGCTTGATCTTGAGTTCGCGCACCATGGTGTCGATCTGCGCGGCCAGGGACTTGAATTCGAACTTATACCGCCCCTCAAGCCGGGCCTGGAGATTCCCCCCGGCCACCTCGGATGCGAAGTCCAGGATATTCTTCACCGGGTTGGTGATGGTTTTCCGCACGGCGAAGATCAGCACCGACACAAGCAGAATACCCAGAACCACTCCGCCCGCGGCCAACTTGTCGCGCTGATTGTGCGCAGCGGCGGCCAAATCGTCCTCGTAGGCGCTCATGACCACCTTCCAGCCGGTCATGGGCGCGGTGTCGAAGACCATGTACTTGGCGCGACCCTCCCACGTGTAGGTGGTCTCGCCCTTTTCCGAAGCCAGGGCGATCTTGGCGAAATCCTGATCGGACAGATCGTTGAGATACAGATCCTTGTTCGCCGCGTGGGCGATTATCCGCCCCTTGTGGTCGAGCATGTAGGCATAGCCGCTGCCCGCCACGCGGAAGGGGTCGATGAACTTGGAGGTGAAATTCTCCCACTTCGGGAACAATCCCACCCCGCCGATGATCTCGCCCGTGTGGTCACGAACCACGCTGGCCGCGGCGAAGATGAGAATCCCGCCGCCGCTCTTGGAAATAAGGATGTCGTTGGACAGATAGTGGTCTGCCTTGCCCGAAAGAACGACCTTGGCGTACTCGCGTGAACTGCGGTCCGCCCCGGCCAGGTTCTGCCCCTTGGCGTTGTACCCGGCAACCACCTTGCCGTTCCTGTCGAAGGCAAAAGCGGCCCAATAGCCGTCCGAGGCGCCCAGAAGGTCCTTGAACATCCAGGACGCGGGCAGGGCGTCCCGCCCCGCCAGGGCGTCGGCCACGGCCTGCTGGGAGCCAAGCATGCGGACCATCTCGTCGGTCTGGGAAATATAATTGTCCAGGGCGGCCATGGTCTGGGCGACCATGTTGTTCATGGCCTCCTTGCCCTCGTTGAATACGGTCTGCCGGGTATCGCGGCCAACCCAAAACACGGCGGCCAGAATTGAAACGGCCATGCTTACGGCGATCAACAGAGCAATGGCGGTATTCACGCTTTTCATCTTCATGGAAGACCTATCCTTGAATCTGTAGTTATGCCTCTGGTAACCTAATAGCCACAAAGGCGGCTGTCCATTAAAACGACCTCGCCGAGGACAAAAAAGGGCAAAACCGCAACGCGGTTTCGCCCCGAAACTTTCCCATACCTTGTGAAGAGTTATAGCATGAACAACTTCTTGATGGCAAGGTCGTAGGGTGGATAAAGTACGCCTTTTTCGGTAACGATGCCCGAAATCAGTTCATGGGGCGTGGGATCAAAGGCCAGATTAAAGACCTCCACGCCCTCAGGCGGGATGCGGTGGCCGCCGATATGCGTCACCTCGCGCGGATCGCGTTCCTCGATGGGGACATCGTCGCCCGTGGGCGTTTCCGGGTCGATGGTGTACACCGGCGCGGCCACGTAGAACGGGATGTTGAACCGCTTGGCGATGATGGCCACCCCGAAAGTGCCGATCTTGTTCACCGCGTCGCCGTTGGCCGCGATCCGATCCGCACCGACCACCACCTTGTCCACCAGGCCGCGCTTCATCAACAGCGCACAGGCGTTGTCGCAAGCCACCTTGACCGGGATGCCGTCCTTGTGCAGCTCATAGGCGGTCAGTCGCGCCCCTTGCAGAAACGGCCGCGTCTCGTTGGCGATGACCGAGACCTTCTTGCCCTGGTCGATGGCCCCCCGAACCACCCCGAGCGCCGTGCCGTATCCGGCCGTGGCCAGGGCCCCCGCGTTGCAATGGGTCATGACCGTGTCGCCGTCGTCGATGAGTTCGCCGCCGAACTGGCCGATCAACTCGCACATCTCGATATCGCCCGCATGGATTTCCTTGGCCCGCGCAAGCCAGAGACCGAGCAGTTCGTCCAGAGAGACGTCGCCCGCCTCTTCCCAGACACGGCGCATCTCGCGCACGGCCCAGCGCAGGTTCACCGCAGTCGGCCGGGCGTCGTGAATCCGGTCCAGCCTGGCCGACAGATTCGCCTTCCAGTCGCCGTCCAGACCTTGCACCTCGCGGCCCGCGAGGTAGCAGCCGTAGGCGGCGGTCACGCCGATGGCGGGCGCGCCGCGCACCACCATGACCACCAGGGCAAAGCAGATGTCGTCGGTGGTCCGGCACTCGAACCAGTCTTCTCGATTGGGCAGGTAACGCTGGTCGAGCAGGATCAGGGCGTCTTTCTCGGGAGAATACTGAATGTGTTCGGTCATCTTTGATTGCCTCCGGCGGCCAGAGGGGAAACTTTTGAAAAAGTTTCCCCTCTGGACTCCCCTTCAAAACTTTTTATTGCGGCGCAAGCGGTATCGGGGTCAACGCGACCCCTCGTATGCGCCGGGCGGTACGGATACCGCCATTTTACCCCCAAACAAGAGTACGGGGAACGCATCCCCACGTCGCCTTCAAGAATGGATTTTCCCCCGGTCTTTCTTACGAAAGTTTCTTCGTAAACAACTGCGTGACCACGCCGGGGTTGGCCTGGCCCTTGGACAGACGCATGACCTGGCCCATGAAGAAGCCCATGAGTTTTTTCTTGCCGCCCTTGAAGGCCTCGACCTCGGACGGGTTGTCGGCGATGACCTTGTCCACCATGGCTTCCAGTTCGGAGGTGTCGGACACCTGGACCAATCCCTTGGCCTCGACGTATTCGGCCGGGTCGTCGCCGGACGCGCACAGATCGCGGAAGATGTCCTTGCCGATCTTGACCGAGATGGTCCCGTCATCCACCAGCGCAAGCAGCGTGGCCAGCTTGTCCGGGGTCAGCCGGACCTCGCAGGCCGCCGACTCGGTCTCGTGGCAGAACGGCAGCAACTCGCCGACCACCCAGTTGGTCACCTTCTTGGCGTCGCCCGCATAGGCCTTGACCGTCGCCTCGAAATAGTCGGCCACGGCCAGATCGCCCGTGATCAGCGCGGCATCGTAATCAGCTAGGTCATATTCGGCCATGAACCGTTCACGTTTGGCCGAGGGCAGCTCGGGGAGTTCGGAACGCCACTTGTCCACCCAGGCCGGATCCAGGACCAGAGGCACCAGATCGGGGTCCGGAAAATAGCGGTAGTCGTGGGCCTCTTCCTTGCCGCGCATGGATTGGGTCGAGCCCTTTTCCACGTTGTACAGCCGAGTCTCCTGAATGACCTGTTCGCCGTCCTCCACCAAGTCGATCTGGCGTTCCACCTCGTACTCAATGGCCTTTTGGATGTGCTTGAACGAATTGAGGTTCTTCAACTCAGCGCGGGTGCCGAAAGCTTCCTGCCCATAGGGGCGGATGGAGACGTTGGCGTCACAACGAAAAGACCCCTCCTCCATGTTGCCGTCGCAGATGCCGAGGTACAGGAGGACCGAGCGCAGTTCCTTCAGGTAGGCCACGGCCTCCTCGGCCGAGCGCATGTCCGGTTCGGAAACTATCTCAATGAGGGGCACGCCGGTCCGGTTCAGGTCCACAAAACTGGCGTTGTCCGCAGCGGAATGGATGTTCTTGCCCGCGTCCTCCTCCATGTGGATCCGGGTCAGGCCCACGCGCTTCTTTTCGCCATCCACCTCGATATCCACGAAACCATGCTCGCAGATGGGCTGCTCAAACTGGGAAATCTGGTACCCCTTGGGCAGATCGGGATAAAAATAGTTCTTGCGGGCGAACACGGACTTCAGATTGATTTCGCAGTTGGTGGCCAGCCCCGCCTTGGTCGCATATTCGGCGACCTTCTCATTGAGCACGGGCAGCACGCCGGGCATGCCGGAGCAGACCGCGCAGACGTTTTCATTGGGTTCGTTGCCGAACTTGGTGGAGCAGGAGCAGAAAATCTTGCTCTCGGTCTTCAACTGGGCATGGACTTCCAGGCCGATGACGGTTTCGTAGCGGGCCATGGGGATTCCCCTATTTCTTGTTTCCGTAGAGTTCCGGGTTGAGCTTGGGGTCGTTGTACATCTTGAACTGGAAATAGACCTTGGGCTTTTTGGTCCCGGCGAAATATTCGTCGATCAACTCCAGGATGGCCCGTTCCAGATCATTGTGCTGCCGCTTGAGCACGCCGACTTTGTCGTCGCACTGCTGGATGTGTTCGTCGTCCACATCCTTGCGCGCACACTGCTCTTTCATATGATATATCTTGAGCGCCTGGATGGACAGCCGGTCCAGGGCCGCGCCCACGGTCTCGGTGTTGTACCGTTCCGGGGCCTCGGCGGGCAAAAGCGGCCCCATCATGGCGTTGAGGCACGCGTCCACCCGCTCGATAAGATCGTTGCGCTTCTGGTTGAGCTTGTCGATAGCGTACTTGCAGTCCGCGATGACCTGGGCGTCCACATCCTTGCGCCGGGCGCGGTCCTCGACGTGCCAGAGTTGAAAATTGGCCCAATGCTGTCGGGCCACCAACTCGCGCAGCCCCTGCAATCCGACCAGGTCCTCGGCGGGATCGCCCTCGTACACGGGTTCGCCGTAATGCCAATCCATGACGGATCGAATCTGGTGGGCCACGGCGTCCCGGATGGTGTTCATGATGGAATCGTGTGTGATGTCAGCCATTGATGAGTGCTTCTTTGCTTATGAGCAGGTAGACGGTGGCCTCGGTCTTGATGTTGCTGGCGATGGGCGCCACCGCGTTGCCCTCGCCGATGTAGTAATCCACATGGGAGCCGCGGATGGCCGTGCCCGTATCCTGGGCCAGACCGATGCCCGCGACCTTGCGCTTGCCCGAGGGGCGGCCGTCGCGGGCCTCGGGAATCTCGGCCTCGAATGCCAGCAGGCTGCCGAGCGGCAGGAGCTTTCGGTCTGTAGCCAGTGAAACCATCGGCGTCAACGGCTTTCCGATGGTTCCCTCGGGCGGCGAATCCTCCAGCCGGAAGAACACGTAGCTTCGATTCTCGGCCATAAGCTCAAACATCCGCCTGGGATGCTTGGCGAAATATTCCTTCACATCCTCCTTGGACAGATGCCCCCGGGGCAGGAGTCCCTTGGCGTGGAGAATGCGTCCCAAGGAACGGAAACCGTGCCCGTTCTTGGCCCCGTAAAGCACGTTGCGGGTGGTCCCGTCGGGCAGCCGGAGCCGTCCGCACCCCTCCACCTGCATGTAGAAAACATCCACAGGATCCTTGGCCCAGGCGATTTCGAGCCCCCGCCCGGCCAGGACTTTGCCCATGTCCACGGCGCCCCGCTCGTAGTACGGCAGAACCCGCCCCTTTTCCACGCGGTAGAATCGGTTGCTCCCGCGCACCGGGCCATAGCGCAGGTCCCCAGGCACGCCGTAGATGGGAAATTCATAGCCGGGCCGCCGGGTCAGGCTGGCCTCGATCTCCGGGGTGTAGTAGCCGGTCATAAGCGGCTTCTGGCGCATGCCGTACCAGACGAAACGCTCGGCCAGCAGGTCTGGATCGGCATCCAGGTGGGGCAACAGATCAAGGAATTCCGTAAGCGAACGGACCACCTGCCCCCAGGTCAGCGACATGCCCGGACGGGCCAGGGCGGGCTCGTCGGCGGGCATGTTCAAGGCGTATTCCAGGCTGCGCTGAACCGGGCTCTCCAAAGCCCGCCAGGAGTCGAGCCCCTGGCTCCTGATGTCCAACCGGGCCATGTTCTGCGCGCCCTCCACGTTGGACAGGGGAAAAAACATGTCGCAGGTCGGAATGCTGGACGGCTCGCGCACGGGCCGGAGCGTCAGCCGCCCCACGGCCCTGGAGCGGTACAGGCAGGCGGCTTCAGCCTGATCGGCGGTCTCCCCGGACGGCTCGCCGGAAGACACCGCACAGGCCTCTTCCGCCGCGGTCCGGTCATCCGCCTCTCCGGGTTCCGTCCCCTCGTCGGCCACCCCGACGGACGCCGCGTCCGTGCCGGACGAGAAGACCGCTCCGGTCCGCACGCAGGACAGAAGCGCGAGCAGACAAGCCGCAGCCAGCAGGAGCCGGAGCGCCCGCCACAGGGGTTCCCGTATGTCATTATAATATAGCATGGAGCACCGCGAGGGTTCGTTTTCCTATCCGCACGAGTCGATGGCCACGTCACAGAATTTGCCCACCCCATACTCCCGCCGCCGGAAGAATTTCTCGGGACTGGGTCCGATAATCTGCAACTCGGGATGGATCCGCTGCACGTCCAGGGCGATGTGCATTTCCTTGGTACATCCCGTGGAGTAGGTGGAATCCTTGCCGGTCCAGACCGGGGGCACCTTGCGACCCATCAACTCGAAGCTCTTCTCAATATCGAAATATGTCTGGAAACGCCAGACATTGATATACCCGCTGCGCTGGACCTTTTCCCACATGAACATCAGATCGTCGGCATCCATGCCTTCTTCGAAGTGCTCGCCGGGATTGATGATGTAGACGTCGTCCAACTGCTCGCGCAAATGATTGACGTAGATGGTAATGACCTCGATGGCCGCCTGGGTCTGGCCGGGCACCGAGCCGATGATCCCGGAGTAGAACATGACCGTCTTGCCCTGAGCCCGGGCCTGGCGCATCTCCTGGATAATCGCCTCGGCCTTGCCGGTGATGTATTGCTCGGAAAAGATCTGCACCCGCTCGGGCCTGGGGCGGAAATGGACATGAAACACGCCCTCCTCATCCCGGCGGAAGCTGAGGATGTCCCGGGTGAACTCGTGGGAGTTGAGAATCAGCCGGTCATAGGTATCCTCGCCCTTGGCCAGGATCAGATCGCACTCCTTCCAGGCCCGGGCGAAAGTCACCGAAGTCCGGTACGGGTTGAACTTCTCGCGTGTGCCGTCGGAGATGACCACAAAGGGATGGCGGGACATGATGGCCAGCAGATCGTTCTTGGACAGTTTATCCTCGCTGACAAAGTGCGCGCCCTCGAAAGCCTTGGCCAGTTCCAGATCGGTATCCCGGTCCCAGAAGGTCGGCTGGTCGAAGTAGAACCCTTCCTTCAAGGCCATGACCACACGATGGCCCAGACGCAGCAACGCCTTGACCACCTTGAGGTCGAACAGGACGCCGCCCGCCCGATTGGGCAGGTAGAGAATGCGGCGATGCTGTTCGCCGTCCTTGCCCATCAGCTTGAACATGGGGTCCAGGAGGTTTGAGCCTTCGCGCACCTCCTCGGCCAATCCCGAGGCGCGCAGCCCGTCCAGGGAGAACATCTCCGGATTCCAGTGGTCCGTAAAAGTGGCGATGCGCATGAGCCGCTCGATTTCCAGGCGATCGAGACGGAAACGCAGGTCGTCGGTCCGCCCGCTCAGGTCGCCGCCCACCGGGCTGGCGTGGACCATCTCGTCGAACTCGCGGCTCCCGACCATCTCGGCGGCCCGCCGGTTCAGCCCCCGCCTGATATGCAGGTACGGGTCGTCGATGCCGGATTGGGTCATGAAAATGGTGATGAACCATTTCATCAGCCGCGAGGGCATGAGGATGGGCGAGGCCAGGACCATACGGAACTTGTGCCGGGCCAATTGGATAAACCGCCGGGACGCCCTGCGGTCCGAACAAAAATCACGGGACAGACGGATGAACCGCTTCCACTGCTCCAGGTATTTTTGCAGCAGCCGGTCCGGCAGCCGCTGGTCCAGGAGCATGAGGAACATCCAGTCCGAGCACGGCGCGTAAAACTCTCCCTCCTTGAGGGCGATCATGAAGCGCATCTGCTCGCCGGAGGCATTCTTGAGCGGGTCGATGCTGTATTCCAGGTGGTTCTCCGACATGAAGTGGAGCAGAAGCGCATCCAGGGCGGGATCCAGCCCGTACTTGATGTCCAGGGCCGAATCAGACTCGTTGGCCAATCCCATGTTCACCTCTCGGTCAAAAAACCATGTTTCTTCAATTTCTCGAAATACGCGCCCGGCCCCAGATCCACCACCAGCAGGTCCGTGGGCGATTTTTCCACAATCACTTCATCGCCCGGTTCGAGCCGAACGCCGTCCTGGCCGTCTTCGGTCAGGTTGACTTCGCCCGCCTGCTCTTCCACTCGCACGGCCAGAACGCCCTCCGCCGGAAGAACCAGCGGCTTGAAGCTGTTCAGGAAGGGACAGACCGGAGTGACGCAGCAGGCCGCGAGCCCGGCGTGAATCAGCGGGCCGCCCGCCGACGCCCCATAGGCCGACGACCCGGCGGGCGTGGACACGATGAGGCCGTCCGCACGGAGGGGGGAGACCGCCACCCCGTCGTAGATCACGGCCAGCCGGATGAGCCGGGCCAATTCGCCCCGGCTGACGACCAGATCGTTGACCGCCAACCCCGCATGAATCGGCTCACCGCCGCGCTCCACCCGGTAAGCCAGGACCAATCGATGTTCCGCCCGGAACCCCTCGTCCAGGACCCGGGCCAGCCAAGGCCGCCAATGATCGCGTTCGAGCTGGGTCAGGAAGCCCACCCGTCCGAGATTGACGCCCATGAGCGGGGTTTCCAGATGCAACAGCCGCCGGGCCGCGCCGATGAAGGTGCCGTCCCCGCCCAGGATTACGGCCAGGTCAAAGGGACCGCGAATCCGCTCCGCGTTCTCGCAGGAGTCCGGGCGTTGTTCGCAGATTTCAAAAGAGACGCCCCGCTCAACCAAAAACCCCGTCATGGCCGTGCGCACGGCCTTGGCGGCCCGGTCCCCGGGCTTGGTCACGATAAGCATTTTTCTTACGGTTCGGTTCATGATGGATATTTTTTAGTTAAATTTTGAGAACCATTCAACCTTTTTCCCTCTGCCGGATATTTTTCCACAGCGGGTTGACCGGCTTTTCTGGATTTTTTCCCGTTTTACCCCTAAAGTTTTTCAGGTCAGGGACGATCGTATCATTCAAGGAAAGGGGTAATAGCGTGAATACATCGTCCGCCAATGTTCGCAATATGCTGCGCACCTATGGGAAGCAGCTTACGAGCGCGAAGCGGCTGGCACGCTTCCGGCAGGCGATGGGCGAGGCAAAGCCCCCGGACGACATCGCCAGGCAGGCCAAGCGCCGGGAGTTGGTGCAGCGCATCGCCCATGAGGTCATTGAAAACCTGATCGTCAATTCCGAACGCTCCCCCGTGGTCCGGGCTGTCCTCGACCAGTTGGAAAGCGAGTTCGGCGGCCGGTACGTCTTTGAGTACCCGCTGGACGGAAGCGACATTCAGATAATCAGGGAGACGCCGCAGGGTCCGCAGGAGATTGAAAATTCCGAGAGGAACAAGGTTATGCGGAGACTGTGGGAAATAGCATTGTCAAAGGTGGATGGCACCATGCTTTGATAGCCCCGTCCCCACGGGAGGTACGACATGGTTATTCGAAACATTGTAGGGGATCAGCACCCTTACGCAAATCAGAAGATCGGACGAAAGGAGCCCAAGGAGGTCCAGCGGACGCAGGAGAACGGCAAGTCCTCCGGTGAATCCGCCGACAGCGTGGTGCTTTCATCCGAGGCCCGGCTGCGGGGCGCCGCCCTGCAAAGCGCCAAGGATGCGCCCGACGTTCGCCGCGAAAAGGTGGACGAGCTCAAGCGCCAGGTCAAGGACGGAACCTATCGGCCCGACATGAAAAAGGCCGCCGCGAATCTCATCCGCGACGACCTAGACTTTCTGGTTTAGCATGCGAGGGTAACGACCGAGCGATCAGGACCCTATCGGCCGGAAGTGCGTGGGATACCCGGCTTCCGTCTGTGGAACCTGAAGACCTATCTTCGTCTCCGTGTTGATGACAATCGGTCCCTGGAGATTGAGGGTAGTGTCTTCGGGTTTGTCCTGTGGGATGGTCACGGTCACCAGAATGGCCAACTGCCGGATATTCTCCACCTTCAGGATCTTGCGCTCCGGGCTTTCGATCTTCACGTCATAGTCGTCGAGAAAGCTGTAGGGATCGGCCACCAACAGGCCGAGGCCCGGGTCGGTGAGACACTGCAACAGCAAAAACGGCGAATCCCCTTCCCTGACCGGCAATATCGCGAACTCACGCTTGTCCTCAAGCCCCACCAACCCGCGGGGAAAATAGAGAATGGAGTCGGAGCGGATCTCTCGTTCGCCCAGCCGGGTCATTATTTTTTGCGTTCTTTCTTTTGCCATAGCGCTGCCGCCGCGAGCAGGTCCTGCTGGTTGATTTCCAGCGCCTGCCGGTTCTGTTCCTTGATCTTCAAATAGACCTCTTCCCGATAGACGGTCATGTCTTCGGGCACATCCAGGCCGATCTTTATCTGCTTTCCCTGAACGCTCAGGATTTTCAGCTTGATATTATCGCCCAGGTAGAGGCTTTCTCCCGGTCTCCGGGTCAGAATCAACATGTCCAGGTCTTTCCTTCGGCTTGTCCGCGTTTCCCGCAGAGTACGCCTTGCCGACTACATGAGGTTCACACGCAAGTAAAGTTCATTATTTTCTCAAGTTATATAAATTTTCCAAGGTTGAGCTGCATAATCATGGACGTGGAGCGCAACACGGCTTCATAGACGATCTGCTGTTGAGCCAGTTCACTCATCAATTCGGATACGTCCGCGTCCTCGATGGAACTGAGCAGCGTGTTCTCGTTGAGCTTGAGGCCGTCCAGGATGGTCTGGCTGACAGTCAAGCGGTTTCCCCGGCCGCCCACTTCGGCCACGGCGTTCAGGACGTGCGCCTGAGCCTTCCCGAGGTTGGCCAGGCACTGCTGGCATCCGGTCTGGTTGTTGGTCTCTGTGAAGGCCACCAGGTTGCCCATGATCTCGAACAGATTCATGGAATCCTCGTCCTGCCCCTGAATGGTCAGGGTCATGTTCCCCGCGCCGCTCGCATGGAACACCCGACCGGCGTTCTGGCTGCCCAGCGTCAGGATGGAACCATTGGACGAAAGAACGGCCCTCGGATCCATATAAATGCCGCCGAAGATATCCTTGCCCACGTTGTTGACCTGGACTTGCTCGCTGGCGGAAATATCCAGGTTGATGGCCGCCGTGTGAGGGCGGATAACGAATTGCTGTCCCGGCCGCAACAAGTTGGAACCGCCGGAGGTCAGCGTCAGGATACCGCCATTGGCCACGGACAGCACGGTCTCATTGGCAGAGCCGTCGGGCTGGGCCACGTTGCCCGTCACCCAGTTGATACCGCCGTCCAGGCTGTAGGAATACTGAACTTCCCCGTTCATGGGCACGTTCGACTGGTTGTCGATGCGAACGGTCACGTTGGAATTCAGGAAGGAACCCGAGGCCGAGGCCTTAATCTGCTTCGAACCCGGTCCCAGAGCGTCCACCTGCGGCGGCGCGTCCTCGTCGTCACCGAGATACCGGGCCGAGGGACGAATCCACATCCAGGTGCCGTCGGCCGTGGACTCGTCTTCCGGGTCATTGACCTTGACGGTCGCGTCCCCGTGAAAGGTAACGCTGGTGCCGCTCTGGGGCAGCTTCAACGTCCCTTCCGAGCCCACGAAACTCATGCTTGCGTCATTTTTCCAGGTACGTCCGCCGTCCACGGAATAGCGCACGCCGAGCCGCGGATCGGACAGATTCATGTCGCTGCCCACGGGCGCGGTCTTGTTCTTGTCGAAATACTGAACCAAGACCGTGGTGTTCGACGAACCGTTAACCGTGAACTCGGCATCGCCGAAATCCTTGTCGTTGGTAGTCAGCCACATGATCTGCTCGTAGGCCGAGCGATCGGTCTTGTGTCCGGCGAAGATGGATTTGCCCTCGTAGTCGGAGTTGGCCAGGCTGATGAGCTGCTCGAACAGGGAGCGCATCTCATAGCTGACCTGTTCACGGTTGTTCTCGTCCATCGTGCCGTTGACCACCTGGGTAGCCAGTTCCTTGGCCCTCGTCAGGATGGTCGAGACCTGCAGCAACGCTTCATCCGCGCTGGTCAGCCAACCCTTGGCCGTGGAAATGTTCTCCTTGTATTGGTCCAGGGAGCGCAAGGTGTCGCGATGGTCCAGAATACGAGTCATGCCCGTGGGATCGTCGCTTGGCTTATTGATGTCCTTCTGAGTCTGAGATTTGATATTCAGATCCATAAGGGACGTAAGGGACGTGTTCAGGTTGTACACGTACCTGTTGAAAAGCATCTGTTGTGTTACGCGCATTGCCGGTTCTCCCCGTCTACGGTTTGAGCGACAGAATGGTCTGAAGCATTTGGTCCGCCGTGGTGATCAACTTGGCCGCCGCCGTGTAGGAGGCCTGATACTTGATGAGATCGCTCATCTCCTCGTCCATGTTCACGCCAGAAATCTCTTGTTGGCGCTCATTCAGGTCGTTGGACAGGGTTTGATAAAAATTCTTGTTGAATTTCGTCCGGTTGACGTCCGTACCCACGTTGCCCACGATACCGTTGTAGTAGTCGAGAATGCTCTGCTTCGTGGTACCCTCGAAGGCCGTGGACATGGTCACGTCGGCTTTGCGCAGCCCGTACATGGACTGAGCCGTGGTATTGTCGCCGGCGTTCATCTCTCCCGCACCGTTCACATGGCCTGTGGCCAGATAGTCCAAATCACCCGAAATTTTCTCGTTCACGGCCATGGACTTGGCGTCCTGGCCCTTGAAAAAGGTGTTCAACCCCAATCCCGCATAGAGTCCCGCCGAGTCCGAGCCGAAGGCGAAGGTGTAGCCGGCTTTGGCCTCCAGGTGCAGCTTGTTGTTGACGATGGTTGCCTTGATGGCCCCCGCATAGGTCCGATTGTAGGCGTCGCGCACATCCTCCAGAGAATGGACGTTGGGGTCGAAGGTCGCCCCGGCGCCGTCGAAATCCAAGGCCGCGTTGGAGACGAGCAGGCCGGTGGACTCATTGTAGATGTACATGAAGGAACTACCGGATTGGAGTCGGTCGCCGAAGGCCAGGCCCGTGGATTCGTTGGCCAGGGGCTTGCCGGTGTAATCCACCCGGTAGGTGCCCTGGCAGTCGGTAAAGGCCTGCAATCCCGCGCCCTGGCTGTGCCGCCGGTTGGTCTCCCAAATCACGGATTTGGACAGCTCGTCGATCTTGGAGCGGTACTTGCCCACGTAGTTGTCGCGGAAGGAAAGCAATGCCGCGATGCTGCCCCCGGTGAGACGCTGGGTGTTCTGCTCGCCGTTAAAGTGCAGCTGCGGGGTGATCTCCTCGGCGTGGGAGGTGTTCTCCACCCAGTAGACCCCCTGGTGCGGGGTGATGGTGAACCGATCGCCGTCCACAAAGGTGCCCGACGGCGACCCCTTGGCATCGGTGGTCGAACCGAACCATATCTGCAACCCTTCGACGTTGACCCGGTCGCCGTACTCCCGAGCCGAAAAATAGCGCGTCTTGCCCGACTCGTCCGTCAGCCAGGTCACCCCGCCGTCCAGGGAGACCTTGAACCGGGCCGCCGAAGCGCCCGAAGCCACCTGGCCCACCGGGTCGCCCGCGTTGGAGGCCTCGAACTCGATGGTGTATTCGAAGTCGTCGTCGCCGTCGAAATAGATGTTGCCGTCAAAGGTGGAATTCGAACGCAAGTCCGCGTTCTTGGTCGGAGCGCGGAAGTCCAGGGAAAAGGCGCTCTCCGCGTCCACCAGGGTCTGGCCGGACTGGGTCAGGACCGTAAAGTTGCCGCCGCCGTTATCGATGGTCTTGATGTCCACCAATTCCGCCAGGGCGCGGACCTTGCGCGCCCGCTCGTCGTACATGGTGTTGGCGTTGTTCTGGCCGGGCACGTCGTGGACCTGGATCTCCCGGTTCAGGTTCGCAATGTCCTGTATCAGGGAGTTGGCTTCCGCCACTTGGGCCGTAACCTCGTTGTTGATGCGCTCCTGCATGAGCGTCAGATTGGTGTCCACGGCCTTGAGGGTGGAGATCAGGGTCGCCGCATCGTTGACCACGCCCTGTCGCGCCCCATAGTTGTCGGGCCGCTCGGAAACCTTGTTCCAGGAATTGAAATATTGGGACAGGGCGTTGCTGACCCCATTCTTGCTGCTGGATTCATTGAGCAGATTTTCCACGCTCTGAAGCTGCTCGAAGAGATTGCCCCACATGCTGCTCAAGGACGACTGTTCCAGGTACATGGCCTCGACCAATTTGTCGAAATGCCGGACCACCTCCGTGGCCTTCACGCCCGTACCGAGTTGGCCGGGCGAATAGTCGATGTAAGGCCCCTCTTCCAGGTTCACCGAGCGGCGCGAATACCCCTTGGTGTTCACGTTGGAGATATTCTCGCCCGTGACCTGAAGTTGGACCTGCGAGGCGAACAGGGCCCACCGGCCCATGTCCAGAATGGAATTGGCGCCGAAGGACATTACAGTCTCCCGCTCAACAGACGCGCATCATTGATGCCTTGGGCGAAACGACCGGTGCGGCCATACGCCGTGGTGGACTTGGGCTTGAGCTGGTCGTGCATGAAACTGAGCAGCCCTTTGGACTGATCGAACAGGGCCATGGCCATCTGCTGGTTCTTGGCCGCCTGCACCGCGCAACGCTGCTCGGTTTCGTCAAGGCGTGCCAGAAGCTCGTCGAGGGACGTGGCCTCCTCTCCGCTCAACGCGGGCTGGAGTTCGCGGACGCGCTTGGCCGACGGCTCCACCTGGGCGACCAAACGGCGCAGGGACATGCGCTCGGCCGCCACCTGGCGCATGAGTTCCTGGATGGAGAGCTCCACCTGGGCCACGGATTGGGGCTTGAGACGGGTGAGACGGGAAAATTCTTCCTCAAGCAGGAAAAACATGAGCAACATGGCCTTGTTCTGGCGGACCAAATTTTCCTCAATAAGACGGATCATCCTGCTACCTCATTACTGCTAACACATTGTATTATCTTAACAATTATTAATTCTTATTAATTCTGGCTCCCGGGAGCTCACCCGATTTCTGCAAGTTTCCGGCCAACCGAGCCCTTATCGTCCGCCTCCGCCGCATATCCGGATCGCCTGCCGCCGGACCGCGAGGTCCCGGCCAGCCCGTCGTGAATGCGTCGAGCTTCGAGCTTGCGGGTCAGCGATTCCAGCCGCGCCTGGACCTCCACGTCGCTCAAAACACCGTGTTCATCCCGACCGCCCCGCTCTTCGGCGGAGGTCCCGACCGCCACGCCCCGGGAATCGACCACCGCGTTGCCGCCCCAATCCTCCAGGGTCATGCCCTGGGTGCGGTTCAGGGCGATGGGATCCGCGCCCCGCTTCAGGGGAATACCGCCGTTCTCCAAGGGCTGGATGTCCACCCCGCCGGTCAGGGTGTCCTGGCTGGTCTGCTTAAGCTTGCGGCTAAGCTGGTCGTAGATCATGTCCGCCAGGCCGATGCCGCCCGACTGGGCCATCTTCTCGGAGAAATCCCGGTTGAACATGCCCATGTAGGAATCCTCCTGTTTGGAGTGCAGATAGCCCTCCTTGGGCACGGTCTGACGCATCTGGTCCCAGAGCTTGCCGATGAACACGGCCTCGAAGTTCTGGCAGGCCTGCTTGAGCCGGGTCAGCTTGTCCGGGCGCTTGTCCGACAGGCTCCGCTTCAACCCCTCCATCTGGGACTTGAACCGGTCCATGTCGTTGGTCTCGACCACGTTCGCGGCCAGCCGGGGGTCCATGCTGCTGTTGATCATACTCATCTTAGATAACCTCCACCTCGGCGTGCAGGGAGCCCGCCGCCTTGAGAGTCCGGATGATGGAAATGAGATCACGCGGAGTGGCTCCGATGGAATTCAGGCCGTCCACCAATTCCTGCAGGGTGGCGCCCTCCATGAGCATAAGCTGGTTGTTCTGCTCCTGGACCTGAACGTCGGTCTGCGGGGTGACCACGGTTTGGCCATCCGAGAACGGACCGGGCTGACTGACCTGCTGGGTCTCGGAGACCACGATTTGCAGGTTGCCGTGCGCCACGGCCACGCGGCTCAGGCGCACGTCCTGGCCCAAGACCACGGTGCCGGTTTTCTCGTCCACGACCACCTTGGCCTTGCCGTCGGGCGAGATGTCCAGATCCTCCAGGGAAGCCATCAGCGGGACCATGTTGCCCCGGAACCGATCCGGCAGTTCCAGGTCGATGGTCGAAATGTCCTTGGCTTTGGCGAACTGTCCCCCCATGCTGGCGTTGATCTTGTTGACCACCTGCATGGTCGTCCCGAAGTCCCGCACGTCCAGATTCACGGTCATATGGTCCTGGTTGTTGAACTTGAAGGGTACACCCCGCTCCACGACCGCCCCGTTGGGAATACGGCCTACGGTGGGGATGTTCTTCTGAGCATCGGCCGCCGTGCCGCCCACGGTGAAGCCGCCGATGGTCAGGGACCCCTGGCCCACGGCGTAGACCCGGCCGTCAAGGCCTTTGAGGGGCGTGATCAGAAGGACCCCGCCGAGCAAGGACTTGGCGTCGCCGAGCGACGAAACCGTGACGTCCAGGGGAGAGCCTGGCTTGGCCGAGACCGGCATCTTGGCAGTGACCATGACCGCGGCCACGTTCTTGGGCTTGAGGTCGTCGGGGTTGGCCTCCACGCCCATCTTTTCCAGCATGTTGGCCATGGAACGCATGGTGAACGTGCTCGACGTGCCGTCTCCGGTGCCGGCCAGGCCGACCACCAGGCCGTAGCCCACCAGTTCGTTGGTCCGCACCCCGCTGAAGGAGGCGATGTCCTTGAGCCGGGCCGCGCGGGCCTCGCCCGGAGCGAGGACAAAGGCCAGGTACAGGACAAGCAGGACGAACAATGCCGCCAGGACAAGCGTCCTGGTCGCTTCACCTGCGTCCACGGGGTTGATGCGTTCATTCAGGGTCATGGCGTTCACTCCTCAAAACCTCTCAAATGCATTGTTCAGGCCGTACGGCTAGAAGGGAAAGACGTTGTCCAGAATTCGCGACAGCCAGCCGGGCCTCTGCTTGTCCGCCAACACGCCCTGGCCGTAAATCTCGATCTGGGCCTCGGCCAGGCTGGTGGACGGGATGGTGTTGCTCGAGGAGATGTCGCGCTGGCGGATCAAGCCCCTGACCACCAGGAACTGGGTCTCGTTGTTGACCCGGATACGCCGCGCACCCTCCACCTGAAGGATGTTGCCGGGCAGCCTGCGCACGATGCGCGTGGCCACCGTGGCCTCGAAATTGGATTCCTGCTTGGTTTCGCCGGAGCCGTCGAACTTCGAGGACTGGTTGGCCGTGATGCCCACGCCCGTCTTGGCTCCCAGGGTCTTGGCCAGAGGCATGGCCCCGATCAGCCCGATGTTGGGCACGGCCGTAACCGAGGTGTCCACGTCATTGGACTTGTCGGCCGTGGTCTCGGACTTGATCTTGGTGGTCGCAGATTCCGCCACCTGGACCAGAACGATGTCGCCCACGCGGCTGGCGCGGTTGTCGTCGTACAAAAACTCGGACCGGTTGGAATCATACAGGGAACCCGGGTTGGAGGCCGGATTCTGCTCTTCGTAGGCGGGCGGCGTGAGCACGGGCATAGGCTCGTTCTCGTACTTGCGGGCGCACCCCGAGGCCAGCAGGACGGCGGCCATGACCATCAAAAAATAGCGTTTCATGACAATGCTCCTCGTCTACCTGACGACGACGGTTTCCCCGTCCACCACGGTGGCCAGGATGATCTTGTTGCTCTGGACGTTGCGGACCTCGATCCGCTGCCCCACTCCGGCCTCGCCCATGGCCTCGGCCTTGATGGACAGGCGGACGCCCCGCCCGTTGTAGACAAGGTTGACCATTTCGCCGCGCTCGATGAGCGGCACCGGCTCCAGGTGAGACAGGGTGAAGACCTGGCCCCGGCCCAGCGTCCGAGCCATGCGCCATGGCCCGCCCGCGCCGTCCCAGACGTCACGGTTGTAGGCCATATTCATGCGCCGGAAGGAAATCTTTTCCTTGGTCACCCGTTCCATGCGGTTCATGGGCTGTGCGGCCACGGGCACGGCCTTCCACACGTCGGCGAAAACCACGGCGGAACGGCGCGAGACGACCTTGCCGTCCGGGGTCATGCCGCTCAGGACGATCTCATTGCGCCCAGGTTCGAGGTGGTCGTTCATGCTGATGACCAACTTATCATAGTCATTGGGGAAAAAGATGTGGTTGGGCATCTGGAGGTCCTTGAAATGCACATCGCCGCCCAGGTCCTTGGCACGCGGTGTCAAAAAGGCGACGACGCGAGCCTTGAGTTCAGCCGAATCCACGACCCGGCCGCCCGTCTGCACGGTCAACTGACTGGGCAGGGCCAGGTTGGCCGCCCCCTCGCCCATGTAATACTTGAGGACCTGCGCGAGTTTGTCCCTGGGTATCGTGACCACGTAGCCGAGCTTGCTCGAAGCCTTCCAGAGCTTGAGGGTCGAAAGGGTCGGCCACTGACGACGGGCCGCGTCGTCCACCGGGTCCGCGATCTCGCCCAAAAGGACGTCGGGACCCTTGACGCAGGCCACGTCCCGGACCAGTCCCTTCCAGAGGTTGCCCCTGGCCGCCCCGGTCAGGGCGGGCACGGACAACAAGACCAGGGTCAGGCACGCCGCCAAAATATATCGGACCACGCGGTTTTCGGTGCTCGAACGGTGCTTGTTCCACATAGACATCATGAACCTGCCTTGCAGCGAGATCTCCCCGATCACCCGCTATCGCTTAATGTTGATGGCAGTCTGCAACATGCCATCCGAGGTAGTAATGGCCTTGGAGTTGATCTCGAAGGCACGCTGGCCCACGATCAGACCAACCATTTCATCTACCATCTCCACATTGGACCCTTCCAAAAAGCCCTGGGCGATGGTTCCGTAGTTTTCGTCGCCCGGAGTTCCGGCCACGGCCGTGCCCGAGGCGTCGGTCTCGCGGTAGAAGTTGCGTCCGGAGGCGTTGAGCCCGGCCGGGTTCTGGAACCGGTAAAGGTCGAGATCCGCCGTAGCCAGAACCTTACCGTCCTTATCCAGGGCCGAAATGGTCCCGGTCTCGGAAATGGACACGCTGGACGTCTCGGCGGGCACGGTGAACTCCGGTTGCAGGGGATAGCCGCCCGCAGTGACCACACGGCCGTCGCTGTCCAGCTCGAAGGAGCCGTCGCGGGTGTAGACCGCTTCACCGTTGACCATGACCTGGAAAAAGCCTTCGCCCTCGATGGCCATGTCCAGAGGGTTGCCGGTGTTCTGGTAGTCGCCCTGGGTGAAGAACTTATGCACGGACACGGGCCTTACGCCCATGCCGATCTGCATGCCCACGGGCGTCCGGGTGCCGTCGGCATTCTGCCCCCCGGCGATTTTGAGTGTTTGGTACATGAGATCTTCGAACTCCGCCCGGCTCTTTTTGAAGCCCGTGGTGGAGACGTTGGCCAGGTTGTTCGACAGGGTGTCGATCTGGGTCTGCATGGCTATCATGCCGGTGGCAGATGTCCACAGGGAACGCATCATGATTGCAAGCCTCCTGAGCTAGGCGGTGGGATTCCCCACCTTGGTGATCAATTTCGTATCCATTTCGTTGTCGGCCTGGATCATCTTGGTATACATGGTAAAGGCCCGTTGCGTTTCGATCATCGAAACCATCTCGGTGACGACCTCCACGTTGGACTTCTCGACGAAGCCCTGGGCAACTTCCATTTCTCCGGGCGCGGTCTGGGCCACGCCTTCGGGCATGCGGTAGTTGTTGGAACCCGTCCGTTCCAGCAGAGCCGGATTGTCGAAATCCACCAGGTCAAAGGCCCCGGCGGGCTGGCCGTTGATCAGAAGATTGCCCTGGTCGTCCGCCTGGAGCCGACCACCCGGCGGGATAAAGAGCGGCCCGCCGTCCACCATGACCGGATGACCATCCGCGGTCTGAAGCATCCCGTCGGAATCGGTCACGAAGTTTCCGGCGCGGGTGTACAGCATCTCGCCGTCGCCCTGGATGGAAAAGAATCCCGGGCCGGACAGGGCGAAGTCGAGCTGGTTACCCGTGCGCTCAAGGCTGCCCTGGGACAGGTCGGCCTGTTGAGCCGACAACCGCGCCTTGGCCATGATGTGCCCCTCGGGGAACATGTTCTTTCCCCGGATGTAGGTCTTGTCATCCACCAGATAGTCATGGGAGAAACGAATGAAGGTGTCATGAAAGGCCAGCTTGTCTTTCTTGTAGGCGGACGTGTTCACGTTCGCCAAATTATTGGCGATGGATGACATCCTTAATTCATTGGATAAAGCCCCGAAAATGGCGCTCTGTGTACTGTCCCGCATAGGGCGATCCTCCTGTTCGACGAGGGATTTGCACTATGCATGCCAACGCTGGAAACCCATTTCTCGGCCGGCGGGAACCGGCACGATGGTTGTTGACAACCTGTGTGTATATGTATAAATAGGCTCGTTTCCGGGCGGGTGTAGCTCAGTTGGTAGAGTACAAGCTTCCCAAGCTTGGTGTCGCGGGTTCGACCCCCGTCACCCGCTCCAAAGCCTTTCGCAGGGCCCAATAAAAGGGCCCTGCGGGGTTCGCGTAGGTGAGCTCGGGCTCACCTTTTTTTATATTTGTCGGACCGGACGCCGTTCCGGCGGGAGAAGAACCGCGATGCGCCAGACTTTTGAGGAAATGTTGTCGGACATGATCCGGCCCGAGGTGGAAAACCTTGGCTACGTCTTCTGGGGATTGACCTCCCCGGCGTCGGGCAAGAAGCGCGTTGTTCGCATATACATCGACGCCCCGGGCGGCGTGAACATCGATCAGTGCGCCGAAGTCAGCCGCCAGGTGGGACTCATGCTTGAGGTGGAGGACGTCATCCCCGGCGCTTTCAATCTCGAGGTTTCCTCCCCGGGCCTGGAGCGGCCCTTCTTCGCCCCGGCCCAACTGGCCGACTACATGGGCCGCAAGATGGACGTTCTGCTCTTCGAGCCCGAAGACGGCCGCCGCAAGTTCAAGGGCGAACTGGCCGGTATTGCAGGCGACACCGTCGCCGTGAACGTCGATGACCAAGTCAAGAACTTCGATTGGACCGCCATCAAGAAAATCACCCTGGTCCACGAATTTTAGCAGATATCACTGCCGGGGGGAGAGGCCCCGACCGGCACAAGCGGAGGTTTATCATGTCGGAGCTGAAAAGAGCCATCGACCAGATTAGCAAGGACAGGGGCATTGACCGTGACCTGCTGATCGACACCCTTGAGGAGGCCGTGCGCTCGGCTGTGGCCCGCAAGTACGGCGAGACCATGGACATCGAGGTGGCCTTCAACGAGGAACTCGGCGAAATCGAGGTCTTCGAGTTCAAGGTAGTCGTGGAAGAGGTGCACGACCCCGTCAGCGAAATCTCGCTCGAAGACGCCGTGGCCCACGATCCCAACGCCCAGTTGGACGACGAGATGGGCTTCCCGGTCAAGGTCGAGGACCTTGGCCGCATCGCCGCGCAATCGGCCAAGCAGGTCATCATCCAGCGCATGCGCGATGCCGAGCAGGAAATCATTTACGAAGAGTACAAGGACCGCGTGTCCGAGATCGCCAGCGGCATCATACAACGCCGCGACCGTACCGGATGGATCATCAACCTTGGCCGGACCGAGGCGCTGCTGCCCAAGGAGGAGCAGATCCCCAGGGAACGGTACAAACGCGGCGACCGGGTGCAGGCATATATCATAGATGTATTGAAGGAGTCGCGCGGCCCGCAGGTCGTTGTCTCCCGCTCCCACCCGGACTACATGATCGAGCTCTTCAAGCGCGAAGTGCCCGAGGTGGCCGACGGCACGGTCAAGATCATGGGCGTGGCCCGCGACCCGGGCCTGCGCGCCAAGGTGGCCGTCATGTCCCGCGACCGCGACGTGGACCCGGTGGGCGCCTGCGTCGGCATCCGCGGCTCCCGCATCCAGAACGTGGTCCAGGAACTCAAGGGCGAGCGCATCGACATCGTGGTCTGGTCCCCGGACATCGCCATGTACGCACAGCACGCCCTGTCCCCGGCTATGATCTCGCGGATCACGGTGGACGAGGAGGACGAGGCCTTGGAAGTGGTCTGCCCCGACGATCAGTTGACCCTGGCCATCGGCCGCAAGGGCCAGAACGTCAAGCTGGCCGCCAAGCTGCTCGGCTGGAAAATAGACATTTTCACCGAATCCCGGTACGGCGAGCTCAACGCCGCCCGCAAGGGCATGGATCAGATCGCCAGCGTGGCCGAAGTCTCCATGGAGAACTTCTTCAACGCGGGCTTCGAGTCCATCGACTCCATCGCCCTGGCCTCGGATGAGGAACTCCTGTCCATTAAGGGCATGACCGAGTCCAAGATCGCGGACGTGCGGCTGGCCGTCAACATGCTCGCCCCCGACCTGGAAGCCGAGGATGACAGGTCCGAAGCCCCCGAAGCCGAAACGCTCGCGGAGGCCGCCGAGGAAACGCCCCGGGACGACGCCGAGGGAGAGTCCGAGACCGAAGACGAGACCGAAGACGAGACCGAAGAGGAAACCGAGACTCCCGCCGAGGGCGCGGAGACGAAATAGGCTCCGCACGGGGGCAACGCATGAGCTGCAAGGGACATCACCCCGAACGCATGTGCGTGGTTTGCCGCGAACGGTTTCCCAAAGAGGAGCTGACGCGGTTCGTGCCCCCGGAGGAGACGAATGAGCCGGACTTCCGTCCGGTACCGGACCCGGCCATGACCCGGCCGGGACGTGGATATTACGTATGCGACCAGGCCCGGTGCAGGGAGCGATTTCCCAAAATGATCGCTGGCCTGATGAAGAAACGTGCGAGGTGATTAGATGACGGCAAAGGTTCGGGTAGAAGACTTGGCTGCTGAGCTTGGTCTCAGCAACAAGGAGATCATTCAGCAGCTTCGTGAGATCGGCGTTCAGGCGAAAAGCCAGAAGACCGTCGTGGAAGACGAAGATGTGGACCGCCTCAAGGCGGAATTGAAAAAGGGCGGCAGCGGCCGAAAAGAGGTCCGCCGCGTGGGTGAGTCCGGCGTCATTATCCGGCGCAGGCGCAAAAAGGCCAAGTCCCCCAAGGAGGAGGCCGTGACCCTCGAGGTCGACGAGTCGGCCGAGGAGCCCGAGGAGTTCGTCCCGGAGACCGGTGCGCCCGAAGCCGTCGAGGCCGCGCCCGCCGGGAAGGAGACCGAGGAGCCCGTCGCCACGCCCGTTGAGGAGCCCGCCCCCAAGGCGGCCCCGCGCAAGGCTGCGCCCAAGGTCAGAATCATCAAGCCCGCCGTTGAGGAGCCCGTCGAGGCTCCCGAACCGGTAGCAGCCGAGGTCGAACAGGCCCCGGCCGCTGAAGCCGTGGCGAAAGAGGCCGCCCCCGAACCCGCGCCTGCCGAAGCCCAGCCCGAGCCTGAAACCGCACCTGAAGCCGTTTCCGAAGCCGAAGCCCCGATCGCTGAAAAAGCGGCTCCCGAAGAGACGGATGAAAAGCCCGCCCGCGAGGAATCCGCAGCCGCTCCCGAAGCGGAAGACACGGCGGAAAAAGGCGAACCCCGCAAAAAGAAAAAGAAGAAGCGCGAGCCCGAGGCCCCCAAGGTCAAGATCATCTCCATGCCCACCGAGGCCGAGGTGCAGGCCCGCGAAGCAGCCAAGCTGGCCCAGCCCGAACGCCATCCCGGCGGACGCCCCACCGGCGCACGCCCGGCTGGTGGCCGCCCCGCCGGCGGTCGCCCTGCCGGTGGCCGCCCCGTCGGACGCCCCGGTGCAGCGCCCGGTTCCAACAGCCCCGTGCCGGATCCGGCGGCTGGTGACGGCCGCAGCAAGAAGAAAAAGGGCAAGAAGGACCGCCGCGTGGTGGAATTCTCCACCGAAGGCGGTCAGGATCATACCAACAAGCTGTACAACGATTCCAACTTCCCGGCGGGCCGCAAGGGCCGCAAGAAGAAGGGGCGCCGCGGACAGCAGTCCATGATGCAGCAGGAACAGCTCCAGGCGCAGCCCATGAAGGCGGCCAAGCGCAAGATCAAATTCGACGAGGCTATCCGGTTGTCCGACATGGCCCATCAGATGAGCGTCAAGGCCCAGGATCTGATCAAGACCCTGTTCGGCCTCGGCGTCATGGCGACCATCAACCAGTCGCTCGACCTGGACACCGCCTCCCTGTTGGCCGGCGAGTTCGGTTACGAGGTGGAAAACGTTTCCTTCGACGAGCAGGAATTCCTCATCCCCACCCAGGTGGACAAGGACGAGGACCTCAAGCCGCGTCCTCCGGTAGTGACCATCATGGGTCACGTCGATCACGGCAAGACCTCCCTGCTCGACGCCATCCGCATGTCCCACGTGACCGAGGGCGAAGCGGGCGGCATCACCCAGCACATCGGCGCCTACCACGTGCAGACCGACCGGGGCGAGGTCGTCTTCCTGGACACCCCGGGCCACGAGGCGTTCACGACCATGCGCATGCGCGGCGCCCAGGTGACCGACATCGTCATCCTGGTGGTCGCCGCCGACGACGGCGTTATGGACCAGACCCGCGAGGCCATCTCCCACTCCAAGGCGGCGGGCGTGCCCATCGTCGTGGCCGTGAACAAGATGGACAAGGAAGGGGCCAACCCGGACAACGTCAAGCGCGAGCTGGCCGAACTCGGCCTGGCTCCCGAGGACTGGGGCGGCGACACCATCTTCGCCCACGTCTCGGCCAAGAAGAAGGAAGGCATCGACGAATTGCTCGAAATGGTCCTGCTCCAGGCCGAGGTCATGGAACTCAAGGCCAACCCGGACAAGCACGCCCGCGGCCACATCGTCGAGGCGCGCCTGGACAAGGGACGCGGCCCGGTGGGCACCATGCTCATCAGCGAAGGCACCCTCAACCAGGGCGACAGCTTCGTGTCCGGCATCCACTTCGGCAAGGTCCGGGCCATGTTCAACGACCAGGGCAAGAAAATCAAATCCGCCGGACCGGCCATGCCCGTGGAAATTCAGGGCTTTGACGGCCTGCCCGAGGCCGGTGACGAGTTGTTCGTGGTGGACGACGAAAAGGTCGCCCGCCGTATCGCCCAGTCCCGCGCCATGAAGCAGCGCGAGAAGGTCCTGTCCGCCAAGACCAAGGTCACCCTGGAATCCTTCCTGGCCTCCAAGCCCAACGACGAGGCCCAGACCCTGAACCTGGTGCTCAAGGCCGACGTGCAGGGTTCGCTGGAAGCCGTGACCGAGGCCCTGAACAAGCTGTCCACGGACGAGGTCAAGATCAGCGTCGTCCACGGCGGCGCGGGCGCCATCACCGAGTCCGACATCCTTCTGGCGGGTGCCTCCGAAGCGATCATCATCGGCTTCAACGTGCGCCCGAACCTGAAGGTCAAGCAGATCGCCGAGCAGGAAGGCGTGGAAATCCGCTTCTACGACATCATCTACAAGCTGGTGCAGGAAGTGAAGGACGCCATGAGCGGCATGCTCACCCCGGACATCGAGGAAGTCTATCTGGGGCAGGCCGAGGTGCGCGCCACCTTCAGCGTGCCCAAGGTCGGCGTGATCGCAGGCTGCTTCGTGGCCGACGGCAAGATCACCCGCAACGCCAAGGCGCGTCTGCTGCGCGACGGCGTGGTCATCTACACCGGCCAGGTCGCGTCCCTGCGCCGCGAAAAGGACGACGTCCGCGAAGTGGCCAAGGGCTACGAATGCGGCATCGGCCTGGAGAAGTTCAACGACGTCAAGGTCGGCGATTCCATTGAAGTCTTCGAGACCAAGGAAGTCGCCCGCACCATCGACTAGCGCAACGGATCGAAAATCGCGGGCGGCTCATTGGACAATGGGCCGCCCGTGTTTATTTTTAAGGGGACCGGCATGATCATCGGCGTGCTCCACCTCGAATTCAGGCTCCACGGCAACCGCTCCCTCAAGGGCAAACGCAAAGTATCCCTGAGCCTGAAGCAGAAGCTGCGAAACAAGTTCAATGTTTCCGTTGCCGAAGTGGACGCCCTCGACGTACATGACAAGCTGGTCCTGGCCGTGGTGACCGCGGCCAATGAATCGACCCGAGTGGAGAGCACCCTGTCCAGGGCCCTGGCCATGGTCGAGGCCATCTCCCCGGCGGAATTGACCCGCTGCAACACAGAAATTTTTTCGGATTCCGACTAGAGGATACGGTTATGAAAGCTTCCACTTCCCGACGCGCCGTGCGCATGGGCGACCAGATCCTGCGCGAGGTCGGCACCCTCCTCGTGGAGGAGGCCGCGGACCCGCGCCTGAACCTCGTCACCCTGTCCGGGGTTCGCATGAACTCCAACCTGCGCATCGCCGAGATCTTTTACACGGTGTCCGGCGACGCCGAGCACCGCAAGGAAGTCCAGGAAGGCCTGGAAAAGGCTACCGGCTTCCTGCGTTCGCGGCTCGGGCGTATTCTCAAGCTGCAATACACCCCCGAACTGCGCTTCCAGTTCGACGAATTTCTTGAGGACGTGGTCTATGGAAAGTCCCATCCGACGGATTAGCGAAATCATCGCGGGGCATGACGAATTCCTGATCGCCTCACACTATAGCCCAGACGGGGACGCCATCGGGTCCATCTGCGCCCTAGGCCACATCCTGGTCTCTCTGGGTAAAAGGGTCTCGCTGTACAACCCGTCTGGCATGCCCTCGCGCTACGCCTTCATCGGCCTGCCCGCCCCCATAAAGCGCGAGTTGCCCGCCGCCCTGCCCCCCTGGACCTTCGTCCTGGACTGCGGCAGCCGGGAGCGCATGGGGGAAGCACTGGCCACCCGCTCAAGCGAGACCGCGTTCGTCAACATCGACCACCACCTAGGCAACGACGAGTTCGGCGCAGTCAACTGGGTGGACGCGAAACAGCCCTCCGTGGGCAGCATGGTCGCCCTGCTCGCCGATGCGCTCGACGTGCCTCTGACCGGTCCCCTGGCCGAGTGCATCTATTTGTCCGTGGCCACGGACACCGGTTTCTTCACCTACGGCAACACCACTCCGGAATCCCTGGAGCTGGCCGCCGCGATGCTCCGCAACGGGCTCGACATAGCCCTCATGAACGAGCGCATCACCAAGCAGTGGTCCGAGAACCGCATGCGCCTCTGGACCGAAGCCATGGCCGCCATGGAGCTGTTCCTGGACAAACGCGTCAGCGCCACGGTGATCACCCGGGAAATGTTCGCGCGCACGGGTACGACCAACGCGGACACCGAGAACCTGATCAATTTCCTGCGGCGGTTGAAGACCGTTCGCGTGGCCGCCGTCCTGCGCGAGGAAGGTCCGGACCTGTACAAGTTCAGCCTGCGCTCTTACGGCGACGACAACGTCCAGAAGGTAGCCGCCCGATTCGGCGGCGGCGGGCACAAAAACGCGGCGGGCGGGTCCATCCAGGCTCCCCTGGCCGAAGCCAAGGCGCGGCTCATACAGGCCGTGGCCGACCAGTTGGAGATCGACTAGATGGGCCGACGACGCAACCAGCGCAGCCCGTTCCAGCTCGACGGCCTGCTGATCCTGAACAAACCTTCCGGGCCCACCTCGGCCGCCTGCCTGAACGACATCAAGCACCGCCTCAAGCAGTACAAGATCGGCCACGGCGGCACCCTGGACCCCATGGCCGAAGGCGTGCTTCTGGTCCTGCTCGGCAACGGCACCAAGCTCGCGCCATACCTGACCGGCGGAACCAAGACCTATTCCGGTACATTTCGTCTCGGAATAACCACCGATACGCTTGATATCCAAGGGGAAGTCCTCAAGGAAAGCCCGGTGGACGCCTCGCCCGACGATGTCGAACGCGAAATTTTATATTGGAAAGAGTTGACAGAGCAGGAGGTTCCTGCCTATTCGGCTGCCAAACACCAGGGCAAGCCGCTGTACGCCTTGGCTCGCGAGGGCCTGGAAACACCGGTCAAAATAAAGCCCATTGTTGTTTCTCATGTGGAAATGCTGGACGTGAATCCGCCCGAGGCGGCATTCAGGGTCAGTTGTTCCGCGGGCACCTACATACGATCCCTGGTCCACAGCTTGGGGACGCGAATGGGGTGCGGCGCGGCACTGACCAGCCTGGTCAGGGAAGCCAGCGAGCCGTTTCGGCTCGAACAGGCCTTTGACCTGGAGGACGTCCTGGAGCATCCGGAATTGTTTCCGGAACGGGTGATTCCGCTACGGGACACCCTGCCTCATTGGCCGAGGTTTCGGTTGACCGAACCGCTGGCCGGGCTCGTCATGAACGGGTCCTGGCTGCCGGTGGCCGACCAACCCGGCGCCCTGCTGGCGGGCAAACTCGGCGACCAGGCCATGCTGCTTGGTCCCGATGAAGCGCCCCTGGCATTGGTGGAGGCCAAGCTTCAAGACGGCAAGCCCCGATGGGCCATTCTCCGGGGACTCTGGAACCGGGACTGAACCGCCGAGACAACACGTCCGGCAAAACGATACAAGCAACATCCAACTTAGGAGGATATCGCTGTGGTCATGACTGCTGAAGAAAAACAGAAGATCATCGACGAGTACAAGACCTGTGAAGGCGACACCGGGTCCCCCGAGGTCCAGGTCGCGCTGTTGACCGCGCGCATCACCTACCTGGCCGAGCACTTCAAGACCCATAAGAAGGACCACCACTCCCGCACCGGCCTGCTGAAGCTGGTCGGCCAGCGCAGGAAACTGCTCAAGTACCTGCAAAACAAGGACATCCAGCGCTACCGCGACCTCATCGGCCGCCTTGGTCTGCGCAAGTAGTTCTTTGAAGAATTGATGTTCGGGGGAGGGTAACACCTCCCCCGTCACGTACGTCACTTTCTGCGTCGGAGCCGTCTTTTCAGACCCCGCTCCGAATCCTCACGCACAGTTTAGTTGGCTGCGGAAGGCGTTTTTGGGACCGACGGGTTCCATTGCCCCAAAAGCTCCTCCCCAAGCCGGCTAACCCCACCCGAGGGATAATCGCAGAAAGTGATTCACCCTTATTGCCTTGCCCCGCAAGGCAGGAGAATCTCTATGACGATGATTCCTTTCAGCGCCACCAGCGTAACAGCCAAGGTCGGCGATCTCGACATCACCATTGAAACCGGGAAATACGCCCGCCAGGCCTCGGGCGCCGTGACCATTTCGTCCGGCGACACCACCGTGCTGGTCACGGCCGTGACCCAGCCCCTGGCCGAAGACCGGGGCTTCTTCCCCCTGACCTGCAACTATCAAGAAATGGCCTACGCCGCCGGCCGCGTGCCGGGCAACTACTTCCGCCGCGAAGTGGGCCGTCCGTCCGAGCGCGAGACCCTGGTCTCCCGGCTCATCGACCGTCCCATCCGGCCCCTGTTCGCCAAGGGCTTCTCCGATGAGGTCCAGATCATCGCCACGGTCCTGTCCGCCGACAAGCACGTCAATCCGGACGTCCTGGCCCTGACCGGCGCTTCCGCCGCCTGCCACATCTCCAAGATGCCCTTCCTCGGCCCCATCGTCGGCGCCCGCGTGGGCTACGTGGACGGCCAGTTCGTCCTCTACCCCTCCTATAAGGGCATTGAGGAGCGCTCCTCCCTGAACCTGATCTTCGCGGCCACCCGCGACGCCATGGTCATGGTTGAAGGCGGCGGCGACTTCGTCTCCGAAGATCTGGTGGCCGACGCCCTGGCCTGGGGCCACGAGCAGGTCCGTCCGCTTTTCGATATCCAGGACGAGCTGCGCGAAAAGGTCGGCGTGCCCAAGATCGAGGTCACCCCGCCTCATCACGACGAGGAAGTGGCCGAATACCTGGGCGAGCTCCTCACCGACGACCTCAAGAAGGCCCTGACGACCCCCGAGAAGATGGTCCGCTACGCCGCCAAGGACGCCGCCAAGAAAAAGGCCAAGGAAGCCGTGGCCGAGAAGTTCCCCGACGATCCGGCCAAGCTGGCCGCCGTGGACGATGTCGTCGGCGACATGACCAAGAAAATCGTGCGTGAGCGCATCGTCAAGGAAGGACTGCGCATCGACGGCCGCGACACCTCGACCGTCCGCCCGCTGTCCATCGAAGTCGGCGTGCTCCAGCAGACCCACGGTTCCGCCCTGTTCCGTCGCGGCGAGACCTGCTCCCTGGCCACCGCCACCCTGGGCTCCACCCGGGACGAGCAGCGCTACGACTCCTTGCTCGGCGACGCCACCAAACGGTTCATGCTGCACTACAATTTCCCGCCCTACTGCGTCGGTGAAGCCCGCATGCTGCGCGGCCCCTCCCGCCGCGAGGTCGGTCACGGCGCTCTGGCCGAACGGGCTCTGACCCCGGTCATCCCCAATCCGGAGACCTTCCCGTTCACCATCCGCGTGGTCTCCGAGATCATGGAGTCCAACGGCTCCTCGTCCATGGCCAGCGTATGCGGCGCGACCCTGTCCCTGATGGATGCGGGCGTGCCCATCTCCGCCCCCGTGGCCGGTATCGCCATGGGCCTGTGCAAGGAAGGCGACCAGTACTTCGTTCTGACCGACATTCTCGGCGACGAGGACGCGCTGGGCGACATGGACTTCAAGGTCGCGGGTACCCGCGACGGCATCACCGCCATCCAGATGGACATCAAGATCGCGGGCATCCCGCAAGAGGTCCTCAAGAAGGCGTTGCAGCAGGCCAAGGAAGCACGCACCCACATCCTCGACCACATGACCGAGGTACTGGAAACCCCGCGCTCCGAACTGTCCACTCTGGCACCGCAGATGGACGTGGTCTACATTGATCCCGAGAAGATCCGTTCCGTCATCGGACCCGGCGGCAAGAACATCAAGGCCATCACCGCTGAGACCGAAGCGGACATCGACATCGAGGATTCCGGCAAGATTTCCATCTTCGCCCCGACCCTGGCGTCCATGGAAAAGGCCAAGGAAATGGTCCTCTACTACGACCAGAAGCCCGAACCCGGCAAGAACTACAAGGGCGTGGTGCGCAAGATTCTCGAAGTCGGTGCGCTGGTCGAGATCCTGCCCGGCCAGGAAGGTATGCTGCACATATCCCAGCTCGACTTCGACCGTGTGGAGCGTGTGGAAGACGTGGTCCAGCTCGGCCAGGAAGTCATGGTCAAGTGCATCTCGCTGGAGCCCGGTGGACGCATCCGCCTGTCCCGCAAGGCATGGCTCATGGAAGAAGCCGGCCAGGAAGTCAACCTGGACGAATTCAAGCGCCCTGCTCCGCGCGGCGGCGACCGTGACCGCGGCGGACGCCGCGACAGCCGCGACAGCCGTGGCGGACGCGGACGCGACCGTCGCTAAGCCCATCCCAATGTAACTGAAACGCCCTGTCCGGCTACCGCCGGACAGGGCGTTTTTCTTGCCGCCGCCAACCGAAAGGCCTCCTTCGAGAACGTTCCTGCCCTTCCTGCACCGCCGTTCTCATCGTTTCGCGGGGGTTGTGGGCGTATGGCCAGGGTGATATCTTGAGCAGTGAATGGGAGAAAGCGATGAGTAAAATCGTCATTTATGGCAAATCGACATGCCCGCACACCAAGCGGGCCCTGGCCGCCCATCCGGAGGCGCGCTTCGTGGACATCCTGGCCTCGGAAGCCAACATGGAAGAGATGCTCAGGCTCTCCGGCGGACAGCGACGCATCCCGGTCATCGTCGAAGAGGGCAAGGCCTGCGTGGGCTTCAAGCGAGGCTCCTGACACGTCTGATCCCGGCAGGTTGCCGGGCCGCGAAAAAAGGCCATCCATCCGGATGGCCTTTTGCTTCGCCCTGCCCGGCGGGCATGGACCGGCCGGTTAGCGGACCAGCACTCCCGCGTAGCCCACCACCTGCTCAAAATCGCCGGAGGCCTCGCCCGAGGTGGCGTAGGCAACCAGTTCGGCGTGGGTCGCGCCGAGTTCCCTGGCCGCATACAGCCCAGCGGTCATGGGCAGGACCCCGCACATGGTGATGCCCTGGGAGCGCACGGTCTCGTAGAGCTTGGCCGGTTCCAGCGTCATCACCGGCTCCAGGGCCATACCGTCCATCTTCCGGGCATTTTCGTGGGATATGTAGTGGCTCATGTCCGAGCTGACCACCAAGGACACGGGTTCGGGGAAATCCGCCAGCACCTTGCCCATGGCCCGTCCCACCCGTTCCAGGGACTCCAGGCCGGGCAAGGAGACGCAGACGGGCACAATGGTCGTGTCCGGGTTGAGTCGATGCAGAAACGGCAAGACCACCTCCAGGGAATGCTCGCCCATATGCGCGGCCGTGTCCGCCTTGATGCCCGGATCGGCGGCCAGCAGCGCTTCGGCCAGCGCGGTGTTCACGGCCAGAGAGCCGCCGGGGACAAGCCAAGCCCCGTCAGGCCATAGGGCGAACCGTTCGCCCCGCCCCGTATGGTTGGGGCCGAGCAACACCACGATGGACGCGAGATTGGCCGCGCCCAAGGTGCGGCCGCAGACCTCCCCGGAAAAAACGTACCCGGCATGGGGGACCATAGCCAGCAGAGTCGGTTCTTGCTGCCGCTTCCCGGCCAAGCTGAGAAAACCGTCCACCACGGCGTGCAACCTATCAGGACGCGCATCGTAAAACCGTCCGGCAACGATGGGATGTCTATCCATATTGTCACCTCTCCAAACAAATGTTGCAGAATTCCACACCCCCCGTTTAGCACACTATCGGGCACAACCAAACCCGCAAGACGGAAAAAAAGCGGAGGAAACGGACCATACAGGAAAGGGCCGAAACCCTACCCGGGATTGGGGGCGTACTGACTGGCCTTCTGTTCGAGGTCGTAGGTCTCCAGGGCGGACTTGGCGAGTTGGGCCTGAAGGGAGTCAGGCTTCTTGTCGATGATGTCCTGCAAAAGCTGCTTCCATTCATCCATGGCCCCGGCCTTGCGGTAGATACGGGCGAGCTTGAACCGGGTGGAGGCCCATTCCGGATTGTCCACCGAGATATACTTGTCGTACTCCTTGGCCCATTTGAGCGCCTCCTCGTAGCGGCCGGACCGCTCGGTGGCGTAGATGGACATGAGCACGGCGTCCTTGATCTTCTCGGGATCGCCATTGGTCTGCAACAACAGGGACAGAGCCTCCTGCGAATAGACGAAGACACGGCGCAGGTCCTGACGCTCCATGGCGTCCTTGGCCATGTAGTACATGGCGTAGGCGCGGAAGGCCGGGTCCACGGTGGTGTCCTTGGCCAGGTCGGCCCACAGGGTCACGGCCCGCTTGTCGTCGCCCAGATTCTGCAAGGCCATGGCCCGGGCGTATTGAAGCTGACGCTCCTGCTCGGGCTTGAGCTTCCAATGCTTGGAAGCCATGGAAACCAAGTCCGAAATGTCCTGCCAGGCGAGTTGATCGAGATAGATGTTCACGGCCAGCCCCAGGGCTTGGTCCGAGACGCCGGGAATCTGTTTCTCGACCAGGTACGGCTTAAGCATCTCCAAGGCCTTGTCCGGCTGGCCGATCTTCCAGTAGCTGGTGGCGATGGCGAGCTTGGTGGCGTCGTCAACCTTGGAGTCCTTCTTGCCGATGAAATCGTAGGTCTCCCAGTAGCGGATGATGCGACCGTAACGCTGTTCGGCCAGCATGCCGGGCACGGCACGGACAAAGACCGAGTCGCCCAGGGTCCGGGCTTTTTCCACCAGAGGGCTGTCAGGGTACTTCTCGATGAGGTCCTGGGCTGCGGTCAGCGCTTCGGGATATTTTTTGTTGAAGGCGTACCACATGGCCAGCTTGAGCTGGGCGATGGGCGCCAGCGGGCTATCCGGATGCTGCGAAACGATCTCGGTATAAACCCGCTTGGGGTTGAGGTTGTACGGGCGGTTGAAGACATCGACCATCTCGTTCATGGCCGGATCGTCGTAAATGCCCTCCTCGGCCAGACGCATCTTGGCGATGAGCCCACCCTCCTTGTCCGGATAGTCCTTGGCCGCCTTTTCATAGACCTGCTTGGCCGCGTCCTTCTCGTTCTTGCGCAGATAGATATCCCCGATGCGGGCCAGGACCACGTCCGCGCCGTCCGCTTCGGGATTCAGGTTGTAGTAGGTGAAATAGTGGTTCTTGGCCTGGTCCCACTTCTTGAGCTGCATCTCCACGCCACCCGCCAACCGCAGAAAGTCCATGTTCTCCATGTAGTAATCGGGCCAGCGTTTGTCGATGTAGTCCACGATCTGGTAGGCTTGGTCCAGGTAGCCCAGGCGGTTCAGGGAATCCGCCAGATAGTAGGCGGCCTGCTTGGCCAACTGGTGCTCGGGGTAGGTCTGGATGAGATATTGGAACTGATCGGCGGCCTTCTTGTAGTCGCCCTTGCGGTACCAGTATTCGCCCCAATAATAGCTGATGGACGGAATATTGTCGTCGTCCGGGTACTTGTCCTGCAAAATCTTGAAATAGGCCCGGGCCTCGGGGAAGTTGCCCACCTGGAGGTTAAGCAGGCCGAGGTTGAGCAGGGCTCGCGGCACACGGCTGGAACGCAGGTTGGCGTTCATGGCCTGGATGTAAGCCTGGGCCACTTCGTCGAACTTGTTCGCCAGATCTTTGGAATCGAGCTGCTTCTTGATGTCGGCCACGGCATACAGGGTTTCCTCGCGTATGTCCTCCGGCAACTTAGGCTGCTTGAGGATGTCCTCGTACAACGGCAGCGCCTCTTCCAACGCACCGTTGAACATCAGGGACTGCGCCTCGTAGAGACTGTCGCGGAGGGCCTGGATGCGGGCCTTTTCCTTTTCGGCGGGCGACAACTCCTTCGCGGGCGCTCCTTCGGCGCCCGGCTGCACGTCGGCGGGCGCGGACGACTCGGCATCGGCCGTTTGTGCGGGCTGTTTCGGGGCCGGTTGGGCGGGTTGCTCCACGGCCGGAACGGGCGGCTCCGCAGGCGGGACGGGTTGCGTTGCCGTGGGGACCGGAGCGGGCGTCGCTTCGGGCGTGGCCGGAGGCGGCGAGACCGCACCACCGGCCTGTCCCGCGTCGGCCATCGGCGGCGGAGGCGGCGACACCGCACCACCCACCTGCCCCTGGCCCGATATTTCGGCCGGAGTCGGGGCCTCGGTTTTGCGCGTCTCGCCCGGCTCGGCCGACGGGGGCGGGCTCACGCTGCCGAGCACTTCGTTGCCGGGAGAGTCCTGCGCCGGGGCCGGAACTTCCGCAACCGGTTGCGGCTCGGCCCGAACAGGTTGCGGCGGCGGGGCCACGGTCTGACGCACGACCGGCTCAGCAGGAGAGCCAGTCTCGGGACGCGACCCGGGTTCGGCTGGCGCAACCACCGGGGAAGCGCCCCCCGCGTCACCGGCCAACTCCGCGAACTTCACGTCCTCGGCTGACTTGTTCACCGCCTTGAAACGCAACTCGCTGGCAGGCGGATAATCGCCGGTCACGGCACCGCCGGGGGCGGCTGGTGCCGGAGTTTCCGCGGCAGAGGTAGCAGTCCGGTCGCCGGGGGCTTGGACCTCGTCGCGCACGGAATAAGGCACGGCGAAAAACGGTTTGCGTCCGGCGGGCGGAGTCTCGGGAGGCAGATCCGTCTCGGACTGCACCGGGGCGGGCTGGTCTGGACGGACCGCGGACAGGTTGCGGGCCACGTCGGCGGCCGTGGGAGCTTTGGGCTCGGGCGCGGCGGCTTTGGCCACGGGCGTAGCGGCCCGGGATGGTGGGGTCTGCGTCGCGGCTGGTGCGGTCCGGGGAGCCTGAGCGGACCGGGCCGGAGGCGCGGCGGGCGACCGCCAGCGTGCGCCGATGGGATCGTTGTAGACCTGGAGAACAAATTCCGGTTTGCCCTGCTCGGGCACACGGATGTAGCCGAAAGCGTCGGTCGAGGTGGTGATCTCTACCCCGTTGTCCGTGACGGCCATAGCCTTGACCAGCTTGCCAGGAAAGCTTCGGGATTCAGGCCGGGATTCCCGGCCCCAAATGCCCATGGGCAGCAGGATCTTCATGGACGTTTTGCCCGTCCTGGCCACCGTTGATTGGGGTAATATGCTGGAATCAAAAGCGAAAACAATTTTGTCTGAGTCACCCTGAGAAGAAAAGTCCACCCTCAGGGCTTGGGCGGGGTCAACCAAGACCAGTCCCAAGACAAGGGCGGCCGCCAGGGGCCAGGCTATGCTTTTGACATATTTCACAGTCACGGCAAGCAGTTATGCAATTGTCGTGCTACCCGTAAAACGGGCAGCTCTTGCCCTACTCCGCAAGTTACAACAAATCCCTTTTTTTCAGCTTCTCGATGAGGGTGGTCCGCTTGATGCCGACCAGTTCGGCGGCCTTGTTCTTGACCCCTTCGGCCTGCTCCAGGGCCTCGGCCAACAGGCGGCCCTCGATGGCCTCCAAAAATTCCTTGAGCTTCAAATCCTTGTCGCGCATGTCCTTGAGCGACGGCCAGGCGAACCCGACCGGGCGCATGGGCACGACCTTCTCCTCCCGCCGAAGCGGCTTCTCCCCGATGTCCGTGAAAATCTTCTCCGGCAAATCCTCGGGTTCCACTTCACAGCCGTCACACAGGATGGCCAGCCGCTCCATGAAATTCTCCAGCTCGCGCACATTGCCGGGCCAGGAATAGGTCAGGAGCATCTCGCGCGCCTTCTCGGACAGAGTCAACGGCTTGCGCGCCTTGTCGCCGCAGTGACGGGTCAGGAAATGTTCGGCCAGCAGCAGAATGTCCATGCCGCGCTCGCGCAGGGGCGGCAGGGTCATGGGAATGACGTTGAGGCGATAGAACAGGTCCTCGCGGAAGCGGCCCGAAGCCACCTCACCCTCCAGGTCCCGGTTGGTGGCCGCCACTACCCGCACGTCCACCTTCTTGATGGAGGTGCCGCCCACCCGCTCGATCTCCTTCTCCTGCAAGGCGCGCAGGATCTTCACCTGGAGCGAAAGGTCCATCTCCCCGATTTCGTCCAGAAAAATAGTGCCGCCGTCGGCCAGTTCGAACCGACCGGGCCGGGAGCGGATGGCGTGGGTGAATGCGCCCTTCTCATGCCCGAACAACTCGGATTCAAGCAATTCGCGCGGGATCGCCCCGCAGTTGATGGGCACGAACGGCATCTCGTGGCGCTCGCTGTTGCGGTGCAGCGCCCGGACCAGCAACTCCTTGCCAGTCCCGGACTCGCCCGTGACCAACACCGTGCTGTCCGTGGGCGCAACCTTGCCCAGCACCTTGAACACCTTGGCCAAGACCGGACTGTTTCCGATGATGCCGTCAAGATTGAGCGACATTTTTCCTCCCAATGCACATGGATACGCTACCAGCGGGACCCATTGCCCCGCAGCCATATCATTACTATACATCTTCTCTGTCAATTTACTGACAGCATGTCAACGACTATAACCCCTTCACAAGAAGAAATTCTGGAAAATCACCCCCCTGCCCGTGAGCTGGAAAGGGAAGCCTCCGGCGGCCGGGGCGCTGCCCCGGACCCCGCTCAAGACCCTCTTGAAAGAGGTTCTTGAGAATCTCCAGAACTTCTTGTCGCCGCTTCGCGGAAGCCACGCGTTCGCACGCTCCGTGCTTCCTTCCGATCACATAACTCCCCGTAAAAAAATAAGCCTCTTCGCGAAGCGGCACCAAAAACAGTAAGGAGGATGGGGGCTGGGGGAAGGAGGCAAAAAAAAGGGCGCCGCATCAGCGGCGCCCTTTTCGACTATCCTCGTTTCCCAATCACAAGCGGCGGATGATTTCCTTGGCCGGGATGAGGGCGGTGGCGGCGGCACCGACGATGTTCCCGGCCACGCCGGGTCCGTCACCGGCCACGAAGAGGCCGTCCACGCTGGTTTCGAGATGCTCCCGGGTATCGACCTGGGTGGCGAAGAACTTGATTTCCGGCGCGTAGAGCAGGGTCTCGTCATTGGACACGCCCGGGACAACATTGTTGAGCTGTTCGAGGCCGTCCATGAGGTTGGTCAGGATACGCTCGGGCAGGGCCATGGCGATGTCGCCGGGAACCACGTTGCGCAGGGTCGGCTCGATGTAGCCGCTGCCGATGCGGTCCCAGGTGGACCGACGGCCCCGACGCAGGTCGCCGAACCGCTGGAGAATGGGCTTGCCCCCGCCGATGAGGGTGGCCAGGCGGCCGATAGACTCGCCGTAGGCTTGGTTGTCCTCCACCGGATCGTTGAGCACCACCCTGGACAGGAAGGCGAAATTGGTGTTGTCGGACTTCTTGTGCATAAGCGCATGGCCGTTGACGCAGACGAAGTCCTGGTAGTTTTCGAGGGCCACGTAGCCGCCGTAATTGGTGCAGAAGGTCCGGGTCTGATCGTCGTACTTGTTCGTGCGCACGAAGAAGGTCGGGTCGTAGATGACCGAGCAGAGGTCCTGCATGATCTCGTTGTGCACTTCCACGCGCACGCCCACTTCGATGCCCCGCTGCGACACTTGGATGCCGTGCTTGCGCACCTCTTGGGCGACCCATTCCGCGCCCACCCGGCCGGGGGCGAGGATGACGTTCCGGGCGGTGTACTCGTGCCGGTCGGTGATCACGCCCGCAACCTTGCCCTTGTTCACGACCACGTCGGTGACGGTCTCGGAGGTATGGAAAACCACACCCTTGTCGCGAATGTGATCGGCCATGCCCGCGATATGCCCGGGCAGATTGTCGCTGCCCAGATGCTTCTGCTTGATGACCAGCAGGTCGATGCCGTGCTTGCGGGCCTCTTTACGAATCTGCTTGGCCGTCTCCATATCGGTCGGGAAGACCTTTCCATCCATATTGAATTTATTAAATATCGCCTCGGTTTCATCAATGAGTCGAAGGGCTTCCGAGGTGCCCACGAACTGGGTCAGGTCAGTCTTGCCGAGTTTATGGATGTAGTTGAGCTTGCCGTCGGAGAACAGCCCGGCCCCGCCCACGCCGCACAGGATGTTGCACGGGCGGCACTTGACGCACCCCTGGTCCCCGGAAATGGGACAGTTGCGCTTGAGGGAGCGCTTGCCCTTGTCGATGAGCAGCACGCTCAGATCGGAATGCTCGCTCAAATAATAAGCGGCGAACAGCCCGGCCGGGCCCGCGCCCACAATAATGACGTCGTAATCGGTATTCACGGTCTTGGTCATGAGTTCTCCTCGTCTGTCGCAAGTATGGCCCGTACCGGCAGCTCCCCCGCAAAAAGGGGACGCGCACAGACGGGCCATAGTAGACCGTAAGACATGAATCGAGGGGATGTCAAGGCGGGGAACCCTGCGAAACGGCGGCACGCCGAACGGCCGCTTACGCGGCGTCAGGCGATCATGTTCAGCAGGTGGCCGGTCATCTCCTCCGCCGCGCGGATGAAGGTGGTGTTGGCCTCGAAGGCGCGGCTAGTGATGGTCATATCGACCATCTCGCGGCCGATATCGGTGTTGGAGGTCTCCACGCCGTTGACCATGGAACCGGGCGTGGTGGACTGATTGATAGCCGCCACCTCGACGCCCTGGTCCCCCGGGCCGGACTCAAGCGCCACCGACGAAGACTTGAAGCCGTCGGTGTTCACGTTGGCGATGTTGTTGGCCGTGACCTCCTGCACCGTGGACAGTGCGGTCAGGGCCGAAATGTTGGCGTCGGACATGGGTGATCACCCCCTCTCGGGGTTGGGGAAGCTACCGGAAACCAGTATACCCGTTACGCGCCCGGGATGCAAACGGGTGGTCTCAGTAGAAACAGGTATCCCGCGCGGCGTGGCGCTCCGCCTGCCTGAAGCCGGAATCCTTGCCCATGGTCCAAAGGTAATCCCCCAGCTCCTTGGCCCAGAACGCGCCGGTGGACAGCCGGACCACGGCCTCGGCGGCGCTCAGGGCCGCAGCCCGCAACAGCGCCTCTTCCCGGC
The DNA here is from genome assembly GCF_017351175.1 of Desulfovibrio sp. Huiquan2017. Classification (NCBI taxonomy): domain Bacteria; kingdom Pseudomonadati; phylum Thermodesulfobacteriota; class Desulfovibrionia; order Desulfovibrionales; family Desulfovibrionaceae; genus Desulfovibrio; species Desulfovibrio sp. Huiquan2017. The sequence goes on from NZ_JAFMPN010000010.1 coordinate 76,109, forward strand.
CTGCCGGAAGCGGACGCCCTTCCGCAATGTCCCGTTCAAGGCCGGGGTCGAGCCGGAGGATACCCAGAGTCTTGAGCACACAGGGCAGGACATTGTCGCAGGCCACGGTGAAGGTCGTGACGTCGCTAAAATCCACATGATCCGCCAGTTCTCCGCCGAGCTTCTGGTACAGCTCGGCCACCGCTATCTGGGCCTTCTTGAGGAACAGGACCTCTCTGCCGCTGCCCAGGGAACGACGGTCGTCGAAAGCCGGGAATTGCCCGGCCAGAAGCTCGACCAGCCCGGCGGCGGACAACCGGCCACGCGCCGCGCGGTCGGCGATCATGTCGGCGAAGGACGGAAATCCCAGCTCGATGAGGCGGTTTCCCGTGGCGTGAGCCACCCGCAGGATCATGTCCCGGAGCGGATCGAGTTCACCCGCCGCCCCGCCGGAAGGGAAGCCGAACAAGGCATCCACAGCCGACGGAGTGAGGGCCGCCAAAGTCGCGGCATCAATCCCCCGCTCGCCGCAGGACGCGTGCAGTGCTTCAATCCCCCGCTTCATGGTCCGCCATGCTCCCTGCCCGCAGAGAGAGTGCAGAGGGTGACGATATCCGTGCCCGAAATTGAACAGGTGGAGGTTGAGATGAAAATTGGTCGCCGCGCGCACGCTTCCAAAGGCGATGGGCACCGCCATAAGGTGACTCGACCGCTTGACAGCCCGGATGTCCAAAGACCTGGTGAACGCCCGGAGGCGTTGCTCGTCGATCCGGACCGGACTGTCCGGGAGCGCGGCTGCCTCGTCGCAGGAACGACGCACGTTCTCCACCGTGGGGGGCACTCCCGTGCCTGCCGCCCTCTCAAGTTCGCGGTCCAGGTTGTCCATGGCCCTATCCGTCGCTCTCGATGACCGCAAACGCCGAGTGGTGGTGGATGGATTCGAAGGACTCCACTTCCACTTTATACCAGTGGACCTGCGGGTGTTCGTCCAGCCCCTTGGCGGCCTCGCGGACCACATCCTCGACAAAGGTCGGGTTGGCGAAGGCGGTCTCGGTGACGTATTTTTCGTCCTCGCGCTTGAGCAAAGAATAGACAGGGCAGGACCCGGCGCGCTCACCGATCTCGATGAGGTCCTCCAGCCAGAGAAAGCCGTCGAAGCGTGTCAGGATGCGGACCTCGGTCCGCTGGGAATGGGCGCCTTCGTCGGAGATAGCCTTGGAACAAGGGCAGACGGTCATGACCGGCACGTCCGCGCCCAAGGTAAAGGTCAGTTTGCCGTCCTTTAAATTGCCGTCAACCCGGCAGGTGTAGTCCATCATGCCGTTGGCCCGGGAAACCGGCGACTTGCGGCGCAGGAAATAGGGGAACACGAAGCGTAGATGGGCGCTGCGCGCCTGAAGACGCTCCACTATGTCGTCGAGCAGGGAACGGAAGGAGTTGTAGTCCAGTGTCCCTTCCCAGTTTTCAAGCGCCTCCACGAAGCGGCTCATGTGCGTGCCCTTGAATCGGGCGGGCAGGTCCACGGACATGGACACCTGCGCCACGGTGTGCTGGACCCCGGACTCGCGGTCGCGGACGATGATCGGCAATCGCAGCCCTTTGACGCCCACCCGGTCGATGGGCATGGCGATGGGGGCTTGGCTCTGCTGTACGTCTTCCATATTCTCTCCCTTCCTTTCCCCTTCGCGCCGCGTCACGCGCTCCCTCCCCTCCTCCCTCCCGCCAAACGGGAGAAAACGGGGCCGGGGGACCGGAAAAAGCGGGAAGCAAAGCCCGTCTTCAAGAGGGCGGCGTTCCTTCCCCGGTCGCCGAAGGCCCTCCTAAATCAAGTCTTTCCCCGTGGTTGTCAAGGCGAGGTTGCCGTGTTTGACGCCCTTGGTGGAAATGAGTTTCTGGCCGAGTTCCTTGATGACCTCGGCATCGCCCTTGAGGATGATGACCTCCAGGCAGTTGAAGTGGTCCAGGTGGACGTGCAGCGAAGACTGGATGACGTGGTGCGCCTCATGCTGAATCTCGGTCAATTTCTGGGACAACCCGGACTTGTGGTGATCGTAGACCAGGGTCAGGGTCCCGGCCAGGTCGCCTTCGGCCTGTTCCCATTCGCGCTGGACCAGGGTGTTGCGGATGAGGTCACGGATAGCTTCGGAGCGGGTCTGATAGCTGCGCTCCTCGCAATGCTGATCGAATTTTTCAAGTAGGTCGGAGTCAAGAGACACGCCGAATCGAATGGTCTTGCCCATAGTGTCCTCCATTATCGGGGAATGGTGATTTCCCACAAGTTTACCGTGGCGTCCTGGCCGCACAGGGCGACCTTCTCCACGGTCAATTTCTCGGTTGCGAACCCCTCGGCCTCAAGCCGCTCCCAGACGGGCCGGGACACGGTGCGCACGGGCTCGCCGATCCAGATGCGTCCGCCCGGCGCGAGCGCGTGACGGAAGAGCCGGATCAGCGGATCGAAGAACCGCTTTTCATAAAGCACGTCTCCGCCCCAGATAAAATCGAAAGCGCCGGGCCTGACGGCGGGATGCCGCCAATCCATGAGCAGCCAGAGGGGCTGGGGCACGTTGTTGAGCGCCGCGTTGCGCCTGGCGAAGCGCACGGCGGGCCACTCGTAGTCGAAGGCCGCCACCCGCGCGCCGACGGAGGCCGCAATTATGCCGGTCAGACCGAGCCCGCAGCCGATGTCCAGGCAAGTCCGGCCACTCAAACGGTCCGCGTTGCGCAGGATGTGCCGTCCCAACAATACGCTGGCGGGCCAAACCTCGGCCCAGTAAGGCAGCCGCTCGTCCTCGTCCAGATCGCCCTCGTCCATGGCGTCCCAGAGCGCCTCCATGTCGGCGGCGCGGTCGAGCAGCCAAACGCGGCCGCCCACCGCCACCTCCACGCGGGAGCCGGGGTCGGGCTCGCCGAAGCGGCCCACAAGGGGGGATATGAACGAGGCATCACTCATACGCAGCGACGAGGATACCCCTGCTTCGTAACATGGTCAACCGCCATCGTAATACCTTTTATGCCGCTCATATAAAATAAGTATGACGTTACAAGATACGAGCTCTTGCTCAATCACCCGAAAACATGGGGCTATTTTGAACCGCGACAAACCGGGTTCGTCAGCTTTTTGGCGAAAAGGAACGTCCGTCGGTGATTAAGTGATCAAACCATGAAAGTGTCATTATTTTTACTGTTTTCAACAGTATCATCCCATGGTAAAGACAAGCGATCACAAACTTGAAAACCCCCTTTTCCAAGCTAAGGAGAGAGATATGATTCCCGAAGATCTGTTGTATGCAAAAACCCACGAGTGGGTCATGGTCGAGGGCGACATCGCCACCGTGGGCATCACCCAGTTCGCCCAGGAGCAGCTGGGTGACCTGACCTTCGTGGAGCTGCCCGAGGTGGGCGACACCTTCGAGGCGGGCGCGGAGATGGGTTCCGTCGAATCCGTCAAGGCCGCCAGCGAAATCTACGCCCCGGTCAGCGGCGAGGTCATCGAGGTCAACGCCGAGCTCGAAGACGCGCCGGAAAAGGTCAACGAAGAACCCTATGGCGCGGGCTGGATGCTCAAGTTCCGGATCAAGGGCGACCCCGAGGGGTTGCTGGACGCCGAGGGATACGCCGCTGTGGTCGAATCCGAGGCCCACTAGCTTTGACGCCGACGGGGCCGGGGCGCAGGTCTCGGCCCTTTTCTTTTTTCTCCTATTAACCGAGCAGGTTTCATCATGCCGTTTGTACCGCATACCGAAGACGAAGTGCGCGAGATGCTCGCCACCATCGGCGTGGATTCCGTGGAGGATCTCTTTGCCGAGATCACCCCGGACATGCGCCCCAAGAGTTTCGACCTCCCCGAGGGGCTGAGCGAGATGGAGGTCCTCTCCAAGCTGGAGGGCCTGGCCGCCAAGAACGCCATCAACAGCGTCAGCTTTCTGGGCGCGGGTTTCTACGACCACTATATCCCGGCCGCCGTGGACGCCCTGACCATGCGCGGCGAGTTCTACACCGCCTACACCCCCTACCAGCCCGAGGCGTCTCAAGGCACCCTGCAGGCCATCTTCGAGTACCAGACCGCCGTGACCCGGCTGCTGGGCATGGAGTGCGCCAACGCCTCGGTCTACGACGGCGGCACCGCCCTGTACGAGGCGCTGATGATGGCCGTGCGCAAGACCAAACGGCGCAAGATCGTGGTCTCCGAGGCCCTCAACCCCATCTATCGGGTCATGCTCGGTTCCTACACCTCCAACCTGGATGTCGAGTTCGTCACCGTGCCCCACAAGGACGGCATGACCGACATCGAAGGGCTCAAGGCGGCGCTCGACGACTCCATCGCCGCCGTACTGGTGCAGAACCCGAACTTCTTCGGCTCCATCAACGATTTCACTGAACTGTTCGCCGCCGCAAAAGCGGTCAAGGCCGTGTCCGTCGTGTCCGCCTACCCGGTGCTCCAGGCCCTGCTCAAGACGCCCGGGGCCATGGGCGCGGACGTCGCCGTAGCCGAAGGGCAGTCCCTGGGGCTGCCGCTCTCCTTCGGCGGGCCGTACCTGGGAATCATGACCTGCACCAAGCCCATGGTCCGCCAGATGCCCGGCCGCATCGTGGGCCGGACCACGGACACCGAGGGCCGCACGGGCTACGTGCTCACCCTTCAGGCCCGCGAGCAGCACATCCGCCGCCAAAAGGCCACGTCCAACATCTGCTCCAACCAGTCCCTGTGCGCCTTGCGCGCGCTGGTCCACCTGTGCGCCCTGGGCGAGCTCGGCCTCAAGCGCGCGGCGCGGGTATCGGTCGAACGCGCCCACATCTGCGCGGAAAAGCTGACCGCCGTTCCCGGTGTGTCCCTGCTCACCAAGGGGGCCTTCGGCAACGAATTCGCCGTAACCCTGCCCGTCAACGCCTTCGAGGTCATCGCCAAGCTGACCGAGCGCGGCTATGTGCCGGGCTTCCCGCTGGGACGGTATTTCGAGGGGCTGGAAAACGGCCTGTTGGTGGCCTGCACGGAAAAGACCAGTGAAGAACAGATCGGCATATTCGCCGAGATGCTGCGAGGTGCGCTGAAATGAAAACCATATTCCAAAAATCCGTAGCCGGACGCGAGGGCTGCTGGCCCTGCGAAGGCATAGCCGAAGAGGCCTACATTCCCAAGGAACTGCTGCGCGACGGCGAAGTCGGACTGCCTTCTGCCTCCGAGCTCGACGTGGTCCGCCACTTCACCCGGCTCTCCCAGCGCAACTACGGCGTGGACGGGAACTTCTACCCGCTCGGGTCGTGCACCATGAAGTACAACCCCAAATTCACCGAGGTGGTCGCGGCCATGCCCGGCTTCACCCGGCTGCACCCGGTCCTGCCCCAGCTTCGCGGCGCGGGCGGGCTGTGCCAGGGCGCGCTTGAGGTCATGTATGAGACCGAGGCCCTGCTCTCGGAGATCACCGGCATGGCCGCCTTCACCCTGCACCCCATGGCCGGGGCGCACGGCGAGTTGACCGGGACCATGCTCATGGCCGCCTACCACAAGGATCGCGGCAACAAGAAAACCAAGGTCATCGTGCCCGATTCGGCCCACGGCACCAACCCGGCGTCGGCCGCCATCGCGGGCTTCGACGTGGTTTCCGTGGAGTCGAAGGACGGCATCGTGGACCCGGCCGCCCTGGCCGAGGTTCTGGACGACGAGGTGGCGGGCATGATGATGACCTGCCCCAACACGCTCGGCCTGTTCGAGAAGAACCTGCCCGAGATTGTCAGGATGCTGCGCAAGGTGGACGCCCTGCTTTACTATGACGGGGCCAACTTGAACGCCATCATGGGCAAGATGCGCGTGGGCGACGTGGGCTTCGACATCGTCCACCTCAATCTGCACAAAACCTTCGCCACCCCGCACGGCGGCGGCGGCCCGGGCTCCGGCCCGGTGGGCGTCAGCGAAAAAGTCGCGCCTTTCCTGCCCATCTCCCGCGTGGCCAAGCGCGAGGACGGCCGCTACTTCCTGGATTACGACCAGCCCAAGTCCATCGGCTACGTGGCCCCGTTCTACGGCAACTTCGGTGTGTACCTGAAGGCCTACGCCTACATCCTGCGCCTGGGCGGCAAGGGGTTGACCCGAGCCACCGAAAACGCGGTCCTGGCCGCCAACTACATGCGCAAGCGGTTGTGCGACCACTTCGAGGTCCCCTACAATCGCATCTGCATGCATGAATTCGTGGCCTCGGCTTCGGAACAGGCCAAGAAGGGCGTGCATGCGCTCGACTTTGCCAAGGGGCTGCTCGACAAGGGATACCACGCGCCCACGGTCTACTTCCCGCTCATCGTGCCCGAGGCGATCATGATCGAGCCCACCGAGACCGAGAACAAGGAAACCCTGGATCAATTCTGCGACGACCTCATCGAATTGGCCGGACTGGTGGACACCCACCCCGAAATCCTGACCTCGGCGCCGGTCACCCTGCCCGTAACCAGACTGGACGAAACCAAGGCCGCCCGCGCCATGGAGTTGACGGATGACCTTTGATCTCGTGGTGATAGGAGCAGGCCCCGGCGGATTCGACGCGGCCGTGGAAGCGGCCGGACTCGGCTTGTCCGTAGCCCTGGTGGAAAAGGACTTCCTGGGCGGCACCTGTCTGAACCGGGGGTGCATCCCGACCAAACTCTGGCTGGGGGCGACCTCGGCCATCGAGGAGCTGCACAACCAGGCCCGCATGAAGGTCGCCTCGGGCGAGGTGACTGTGGACTTCGCCGGGTTGCAGAACCGGGTGCAGAAGCACCTGGCGGGCACCCGCAAGGCCATGGGCCTACAACTCAAGAAGCTCGGCGTGGAACTCGTCGAAGGAACGGGCCGACTGTCCGGCGACCACCAGGTGACGGTGGCCGCGGCCGACGGCGAACGAATCCTCGACTACAAAAAGCTCGTGGTCGCCACCGGATCCCGGCCCATCTTCTTCCCCGGCCTGGAACCGGACGGGCAATGCGTGCTCGACTCCGACATGTTCTTGTCCATGGAAACCATGCCCGAATCCATGATCGTGGTCGGCGCGGGCTTCATCGGCCTGGAAATGGCCCAGGTAGCCCACCGCTTCGGCTGCAAGATCACCGTAGTGGACGCAATGGACCGCGTGGCCCCGCTGGAGGACCCCGAAGTATCCCGGGCCTTGGCGGGCGTGTTCAAGCGTTGGAAATGGGACATCCGCCTGGAAGAGCGCGTGGCCGGGGTCCTGACCAGGGACGGCCGCGCCGAACTGACCTTCCAGTCCGGCGACAAGCTGTTCGCGGACAAGGCCCTGGTGGCCGTGGGGCGCGGTCCCGTAACCCAGTCCATCGGCCTGGAGGCGGCGGGCATCGAGCTGTTCCTCAACCAGATCAAGGTGGACGACTACCTCATGGCCGCTCCGGACATCTACGCCATCGGCGACGCCAACGGACACATCCAACTGGCCCACGCGGCCTCGCACCAGGCCCATTACGTGGCTCTGCACGCGGCCGGGAAAACCGACGGTCCCTACGTCTGCCCCCCGGTACCGAGCGTACTCTACGGCGCGCCCGAAGCCATGCGCGTGGGCATGATGGAAAACGAGGCCTTCCTGACCGACTACGACACCACCGAGACCTCCGTGGCCCAGCTCGCCGCCAATCCCATGGCCCAGGCCCACGCAGCCACCCAGGGGTTCGTCAAGGTGGTCTGGTCCGGAGGCCAGGTGGTCGGCGTCACCGCCGTGGGGCACGACGTCTCCCGCCTGGTCACCCCGGCGGCCATGATTGTGAGCCAAGGCTGGACGGCCGACGATGTCCGCTCCATCATCTTCCCGCACCCGTCCCTGGACGAGTCCCTGCTCATGGCCCTCACGGCCGAAAGGAGAAAAGTGCAATGATCCTGGATGTTCTCGACAACGCCGATCGCTATACGGCCCTCAATCCCCGCTTCCCCGCCGCCTTCGCCTTCCTGCGCAGGCCGGATCTGGCCGACCTTCCCGTCGGCCGAATCGACCTTGAGGACGGCCTGTACGCGGTGGTGGCCAAGGGACCGGGCCGCAATCCCGAGGACGCGCTCATCGAGACCCATGACCACTACATCGACCTGGCCTACGTCATCTCCGGCACGGACTCCATCGGCTGGAAGGCGCGGCGCGACCTCGGACCGGCCGTGGAGGCGTCCGACCCGCGTTCCGACGTAACCTTCTACGCGGACCGACCCACCCACTGGGCCGACGTTGCGCCCGGCATGATCGCCGCCTACTTCCCCGAAGACGCGCACATGCCCATGATCTCGGACAGCGAGATCCACAAGATCATCATGAAAGTCCGCGTCTAGGCGCGGACCTTTTTGCCTCCGGCGGCTGGGGGAAGGGGAAGGAAAACCCTTTGAAAAGGGCTTTTCCTTCCCCTTCCCCCAGGCCCCCATCCCCATCCTTTCCTAAACTTTTTGTGCCGCTTCGCGGGATGTGAACGCCTGGGTTCGGGGTATCCGAATGGGGAACGCGAAAATTGCGGCCGATCCGTCGCATGGAAAAACCCGGTGGACCGCAATGGTCCGCCGGGCTTTTTCGTCATTCCGCCGTGGGCGCGGTGCAAGGTTCGCAGCCGCCAACGACGGCCAGGGCGTGAAAACGGATGCCCAGTCATATCCCGGGGCCATGTGGCCGCCCCGGACCGGCCGAGAGGTTAATGCAGGGCGCGCCCCTCGGGCTCCAGGGCGAAGAAGCCCCCTTCCTGGTGCGGCACCTCCAGGGCCAGCAGCCCCTCCTTGGACAGGTCCGGGCCGACCCACAGGTTGCCGGACAGCCGGAAACCCCGGGCGATGCGTTTGGCGTGGTCCAGGGCGATGGACACCTGCTGGAGGTAGAGGTCCTTGGGGAAGATGAACTCGGCCTCGTGTTCCCAGTCGGGCCGAGGCTCGTCCGGTGGCCAGGAGATGGGATTCGTCAGCCGCCAGACGACCGTATCCGGAGTGTGGGCAACCATGACCCCGTCATCGATGCCCTGGCAGGCCGGATTGCCGCAGTCGCAGGTATAGATGAAGAACTCGCCGGACATGGTCGCCGAGGTGACCAGGTCCACGGGATCGACGTACACGCCGACCTCGTGCAGGTATTGTCCGTCCACGGACAGGTTGAAGTCGATGTAGCCGTCCTCGGGATATTTCTCGTCCAGGGACAGGGTCACGGAAATACGGATGTCGTTCATTGCGGTCAGTTCCTCGAAATGCGATTGCCCGGCCTGGCCGACCGGTGCCCGGAAGCTAGCACAAAGGACGGCGGGCCTCAACGGCAATGACGCCCCGGCCAGGGCTTAGGACGCCTTGCGTCCCTGGTCCTCGGCAATCTCCGCCTTGACTGTGGCCGAATTGTAGGCCGCGTCGATGGCCAGCTCGGTCAGGGTGCCCACCAGCCTCGGCTCCCGGCCGGTCGAGAGCACCGGCAATTGGGACACGCCCCGGTCCGTGATCAGATCCAGAGCATCCTGCAAGGTATCGTCCGTGGTCACGGTCACCGGGTTGCGCGTGGCCAGGTCGTGGGCGATAAGCAGGTCGCCCAACCCGTCCTCGTTGAGCACGGCCCGCAGGTCCCGGAAGGAGATGATCCCGGTCAGCCGGTCCTCCTCGTCCACCACATGCAGATAGGGCGCGTTCTGGGTCTTGAAGGTCCAGATGATGCTCGTCAGGCTCATGGTCTGAGGAATGGTCACGAAATCGCGCACCATGACCTCCTTGACCAGCATGTGGGAGAGCAGGTGCCGCTCCCGGCCCGCCTCGATGTCGATACCGCGCCGCAGGAGCTTGGTGGTGTATATGGAGGCCCGCTGGATGGTCGAGTTCATGACCGTGGCCGTGATGCAGGTCAGCATGAGCGGGAGGATGATGGAGTAGTCCGAGGTCATTTCGAAAATGATCAGAATGGCGGTAATGGGCGCATAGGTGGTGCCCGCCACCAGGCCGCCCATGGCCACCAGGGCATAGGCTCCGGGCGTGGCCGTATAGGCGGGCAGCAGCCAGTGGACCACATGGCCGAAGGCTCCGCCGACCATGCAGCCCATAAACAGGCTCGGCGCGAAGATACCACCCGAACCGCCCGAGCCGAGAGTCACGCTGGAGGCCGCTATCTTGACGAAAACGAGCACGAACATGAGCAAAAACGGGGTCTGGTTGACCAAGGCCGCGTTCATGGCGCCGTACCCGACGCCGAAGACCTGCGGCCAGACCGCGAAGATACCGCCCAGCACCGCGCCGCCCATGGCGGGTTTGCTCCACTCCGGGACGGGCAATGCGTCGAAACGGTCCTCCAGCCAGTACAGGGAATTGGTGAAGGCCAGGGCCACCAGCCCCGTGATCACGCCGAGCACCGGATAGAAAAGGTATTCCCACAGGGAGACGATGGAATAGGCCGGGATGTCGAAATGCGGGAAGTCGCCGAAATAGTAGCGGGAAATGGCTGTGGCCATGACAGAGGACAGGACCACGGGCGAAAACTGCATGACCCCGAAGTCGCCGATGATGATTTCGAGCGCGAAGAGCACTCCCGCTATGGGCGCGTTGAAGGTGGCGGCGATGCCCGCCGCGGCCCCGCAACCGACCATGGTCTTCATATGCACCCGGGGAATCTTGAATATCTGGCCCACGGAAGAACCGATGGACGCGCCGATCTGGACCATGGGCCCTTCGCGGCCCACGGAACCGCCCGAGCCGATAGTCACGGCCGAGGCGAAAATCTTGGCGGCGGCCACCCGTTTGCGGATGCGCCCGCCCCGAAGCGCGATGGCCTGCATGACCTCGGGCACGCCGTGTCCCTTGGCCTCGGACGCAAAAAAGCTGACCACCAGTCCGACCACCAGCCCGCCCAGGACGGGCATGGCGATCTTCATCCACAGCGGCACGGCATCGGCGAAGGTCAGCCAGTCGCCGGTGTTCCGGTAGAAGACCCACTGCATGTACTTGAGGATCAACTTGAACAGGACCGCCCCATAACCGGCCAATCCACCGATGATGATGGCCAGAAACAGGAATCGGATGTTGGGTCGTCTGAGCTTGAGAAAGAGCGGTTCACTTCGGTCGGCCATTGAATCTCCAGATCGCTCCGCGGGGTGCGGTGTTGACAACGCAGGACCGGGCCTGTTTTCCTTGGCTTGGATACTAACCCCACTTCCCGCCCAAGCGCAACGAATTGACCGGAAAACTTGAGCGCAACCGGGAAAAAGGGTAAGCAAAGCCTCCCCAACGTACTCAATCCCCTTCACGGAGAATCGACATGGCGAAATACGACATCACCCCCCTGACCCCGACCCCCGAATTCGACATGATGTACTTCATGGAAGTCGCGGGCGAAACCCGCATCGAAGGCGACATCCTCGAAGAATTCGAGACCTTCTGGGACAAGTGGTCCGCCGAGAGCCTCAAGGCCTATGAACTGAAAAACACCGAAGGCGACGGCAAGTTCGTGCTCATCTTCCTGGATCAGGCCGCCGAGGACACCGTGGAGGGCATCTGGCAGGATTCCCCCACCCACGGGCTGCTCTTCCACGCCCTGGCCATCACCATGGTCATGAGCTCGGCCCAAGGGTTCGTGCCCGAACTGCAGCAGGGCAAATGCGCGCCCCTGCCCCGGCCTGGCCAGGGCATCCTCGACGCCTTCGAGACCCTCGGCCTGACCTGGAACGAGGAAGGCTCGGTCAACCGCAAGTACGCGGTCCTGACCCCCTACCCCTACACCGGCGGCTGCGAGGTCTGCCACCTCAGCGCCAACTGTCCCAAAAGCACGGTAAGGAACTGACGCCATGAGCTTCACGGTCAAGGACGTACTCTCCATCCAGGTCGCCCCGGCGCTCGGCTGCACCGAGCCCGTGGCCATCGCCCTGGGCGCGGCCGCCGCCGTGTCCCTGCTCCCGGACAAACGGTTCGAGTCCCTCGAAGTGGCCGTGGACCCCAACGTCTACAAAAACGGCCTGGCTGTTTCCATCCCCGGTGCGGGCGGACTGTCCGGCCTGGACACCGCCGCGGCCCTGGGCGCGGCGGGCGGCGATCCGTCCCTGCGACTGGAAGTGCTCCAAACCGTGACCGACGAGGACGTCAAGACCGCGAAAAAAGCCCTGGCCGAAGGCCGGGTGGACGTCGCCCTGATCAGGGACCACCAGGGATTGCTCATCCGCTCCAAAGCCGTGTCCGGCGGCATGGTCGCCGAATCGGTCATCGAAGGGTTGCACGACAACATCGTTTCCCTAACCCTGAACGGAAAGCCCGTGGAAAGCCCGCTCATCCGCACCCGGCCCGACGGCGCGCCCTCCCCGGTGGCCGCCATGGAGGCATGGCTCAAGACCCTGACGCTCAACGAGCTCATGGCCCTGACCGACGAACTGGACGCGGACGACTACGCCTTTCTCAAGGAGGGCGTGGACGTAAATATGCGCCTGGCCGAACAGGGCCTCAAGTACGGCCTCGGCCTGGGCGTGGGCAAGACTCTGGAACGGCTCTGCCGCCAAGGCCTCATCAAGAAGGACATGATGCTCGCCGCGCGCATCCTGGCTTCGGCCGCCGCCGACGCGCGCATGTCCGGCGCATCCCTGCCCGCCATGTCCTCGGCCGGGTCCGGCAACCACGGCCTGACCGCCATCCTGCCCATCTGGGCGGTCAAGGACTACGTGGAGGGCGTGCAGACCAAGGACGTGCTCGAAGCCGTGGCCCTCTCTCACATCGTCACTGCCTTCGTCAAAGCGCACACCGGCCGCCTGTCCGCCATCTGCGGCTGCTCCGTGGCCGCCGGGGCCGGGGCCACGGCAGGTATCACCTTCCTGCTCGGCGGCGACGCCCACCACATCGCCGGGGCCATCAAGAACCTTCTGGAAGACCTGGCCGGAATCATCTGCGACGGCGCCAAAACCGGCTGCGCCCTCAAGCTGGCCACGGCGGCGGGCACCGCGGTCCAGGCCGCCCTCTTCTCCCTCCAGGGCGTCAACGTCCACCATACCGACGGCATCGTCGGCCTGTCCTCCGAGGACACCATGCGCAACATCGGCACCCTGGCCGTGGACGGCATGATCCAGACCGACCAGACCATCCTTCAAATCATGCTGGATAAACGGTTCTCGGACATCTAGCGGCTTCCGATAACGGCGGACTGGGCCGCCGAGGTGCTGCGCTCCCAATCGTTCCCCAAAGGGAAAAGCCCTTGGTCCACTCATGGTCCAAGGGCTTTCGCATGCGCGCACGCCTCGCGGAACGGAAACAAAAAATTCAGGAGGGATAAAAAAATGGGCGGCCCGTGGGCATCAGAAATACGCCAGCCCCTGGGGCGGGGTTTTGTCTTCGAAAAGCGCTTCGACGCGGTCGCGGTCGGCAGCGGAAATCTTGAGATCCGAGACGTTGAGGATGGTGCCGAACCCGCCATAGGTCTTGACGGCGCGGTCGATGAAGTCGGCATCCACAAAAGCGCCGGTCAGGGTGACGGCGCGGGCTCCCCAACTGACGGTCAGGGCAAGGCGCGGATCGCGCTCCGGATGTCGGGTGATGAGATTGCCGGTCCTGACCAAGGTTTCCAGGACCTGATCCGGAAACATGCCGCCCAACCGGCCGAGGGTTTCGAGAAAGCCGGGCATGACCGCCAGATAATAATATTGGTCGATCTTGCAGGCCACGGACCGTCCCGGCATATTCAGCAGCCAAGGCTCGTCCGCAAAGGCCCTGCCCAGAGCCCGTTGCAGGTGGTTCACGCTCGCCGTGTAGTCCGCCAACGCCATGTCGCCCTCCCCGGTTGAAAGGATGCGCCACGAAAAACGCCCCGCAAGGCGGGGCGTTCGGCTATGCTAGTTCAGACGCTTTTCAAATTGCTTGAGGTAGTCGGCCTTGAGGATGCCGTTGACCTCGCCCTCGATGCGTTCTATCGCCGCCGGGTCGTCGATCTTGGCCGACAGGGCTTCGAGCTTCGCGGGGATGATCCGCTCGCAGTAATCGCTGCGGGCGTAAGTGTCCAGGTTGACGTGGGTCTGGCGGCTGACCACGTAGCAGGCCACGACCTTGGCCGCGTAGTAGTTCTTGTAGGCCGTCTTGTTGTCGGCGGCCCCTTCCGCGCATTTCCCCTTGAGGAAATAAGCGTAGGCCAGATCCACGGCGCTGTCGGGCTGGGCAATGGTGTTGTCCAGATAGACTTGGGCCCCGGCGCAATCGCCCTGTTTGAGCATGGCGAAGCCCTGATCGAGGTCATTTTTCTGTGCGCCGCAGGCGGCAAGCAAGGAAACCATGGCCGTCATGGCCGCAACAAGTAGAAATCGTTTCATGTCGGATATCCTCTCGGAAAAAGCATCTCTCTCGGTTTATTGAATTATCTAGCCCAACATCGGGCCGAAGTCTACCCTCTTAGATGGAAATGACCAGGGGAACGACCACCGGGTCGCGGCCAAGCACCTTGCGGAAAAACCGGCGCAGGGCCGAGCGGATGCGCTCCTTGAGCTTGGCCGTGTCGCCGGGCGCGATATTCTCGTGCACGTCCAGGACGATACACTTGGCGTCGTCGAGCAAGTGCATGTATTGCTGCTCGAAGACGAATCCCTTGCTCATGATGTCCGGGCCCATGGAGATCTCGCCCGAGGCCTCGTCCACCACCAGAACCACGATGACCATGCCCTCGCCCGCCAGGAGCTGACGCTCCTTGAGCACGCTTTGTCCCACGTCGCCCACGCCCTTGCCGTCCACCAGGATCTTGTCCGCCGCAATGCGCGGCAACAGTTCCATGGAGCCGTCCGCATGAAAGGTCACGGGCTGGCCGTTCTCCATCACCAAGGCCTTGTTCTCGTCCACGCCGCAGTCGATGGCCAGCCGCCGGTGCTTGACCAGGTGGCGGTATTCGCCGTGCACCGGGATGAAATATTCGGGCCGCACGGTCTGGAGCATGAGGGTCAGTTCGCCCGCGTGGGCATGGCCCGAGGCGTGGATGCCGTGCATCTTCTCGTACAGGACCTCGGCCCCGAGGCGATAGAGATTGTTGATGACCCGGTTGATGGCCTTGACGTTGCCGGGGATGAACCGCGAGGAGAGGATGAACAGGTCGTCGGGCCGCACGGACAACTGCCGATGCTCGCCCATGGCGATGCGCGACAGGGCCGCCAACGGTTCGCCCTGGCTGCCGGTAACCAACAGAACCAATTGGGAATCGCCGTACTCGTCCAGGGAATCCAGCTCCACGAATGTGCCTTTGGGCACTTTAAGATGCCCCAGTTCCCGGGCCAGTTCGATGTTGCGGTGCAGGGACTTGCCGGACACGGCCACCTTGCGGCCCTCGGCGTCGGCTAGGTCGAATATCTCCTGGATGCGCTGGATGTGGCTGGAAAACAGGGAGACCAGGATGCGCCCCTTGGCCGTGTTGAAAATCTCGCGCAGGGAGACCTTGATCTCCCGCTCGGTCAGGGCGAACCCCTCGTTGCCGATATTGGTGGAATCCGAAAGCATGAGGCGCACGCCCTCATCCGAGAACTTGCGGAACGCGCCCAGGTCCGTGGCGTGGCCGCCCAACGGATTGCGGTCGATCTTGAAGTCGCCGGTATGCACCACCCGGCCTGCCGGGGTCTCGATGCCCAGGCCGAACCCCTCGATGATGGAATGGCAGACCGGGAAAAAATTGAAGCGGAAATCACCGAGCAGGAGACGGTCGTAGGGGCGCACGGGGCGCAGATCGGCCCAACGGTCCAGGTCGTGCTCCCTGAGCTTGCTCTCGACCAGCCCCAGGGTGAACTCCGAGCCGTAGACCGGCACGTCCACGTTCTGCAACAACCAGGGCAGCGCGCCTATATGGTCCTCGTGACCGTGGGTCAGGACAATGCCGTTGAGGCGGCTCTTGTTGCGCAGAACGTAATCGAAGCAAGGAATGACCACATCCACGCCGAAGTGG
The DNA here is from genome assembly GCF_017351175.1 of Desulfovibrio sp. Huiquan2017. Lineage (NCBI taxonomy): Bacteria > Pseudomonadati > Thermodesulfobacteriota > Desulfovibrionia > Desulfovibrionales > Desulfovibrionaceae > Desulfovibrio > Desulfovibrio sp. Huiquan2017. Next base: position 91,930 of record NZ_JAFMPN010000010.1, read on the forward strand.
TAGTCCTCCGGGAACATGAGCCCGCAGTCCACCATGACCAGGGATTTCTCGGTCCGGTAGAGCATGCAGTTCATGCCGATCTCGCCGAGCCCGCCCAGCGGATAAATGGTGAAGGACGTTTCGGCCATCGCGCCTATCCCTCCGCCAGCAGTTCCTGATAGGCCTTGTTCATCATGGCGTACAGGTCTTCCTTGAAGCGCTCGCGCTCCTTGAGGGTGTATTGGGACGGGTCTATGATCGGCAGCGCCTTGAACCGGACCACGGGCCGGTTGTCGATGAAAAACTGGCCCTTGCCCATGACCCGCCCGGTGTTGGTCATGACGAACGGCACCACGGGCAGGCCCGCCTTGAGCGCCAGGACCATGGCCCCGATCTTGAATTCCATGAGTTCACTCAGATGCGTGTTGCGCGTGCCCTCCGGGAAGATGACCGGAGAGATGCCGCCCTGGGCGACCGCCACGGCATCGTTCAAGGACTGCATGGCCGCCCGCCGGTTGTCCCGGTCGATGCAGATGTGGCCAGCATGTCCGAGCGCCTTGCCGTACAGCGGGATATCGAACAGGGATTTCTTGGCCACGAACCGGATGCGGTTGCCCGCAAGCACCTTGAACAGGACAGGAATATCCAGATTGGACTGATGGTTCCCGATGAACACGTAGTGCCCATCGGGGGCCGCCTCACCCATATCCGCCTCGATGCGGATACCGGACAGCTTCACGGCGGCCGCGCCCCAGGCCAGTCCCCAGCGGTCATATTCCTCGGGAGTCGCCGTCTCCGGGTCCACCTTGAGCATCTTGAGAGAGTACCAAATGGTCACCGGCACGAGCAGAATGATAAAAAACAATCGTCGAAACATGATCCGTCCTTGTTCAGCAAACTCTCCCGTAACTAAACCAAAACACAGCAGCAAACAAGAAAAGAAACGACTTGCGCGAATGCGCCGGACCGGGAAGGGACGAAAAAGGGGCGGCCGCGAAACGGCCGCCCCTTGCTGGGGACATTTGATGTGGTGCTATTCGCCGTCGTTCTTCTTGTGCGCGGCAATGACCTTTTCGGTTTCCTGAGGCGGGCATTCCTCGTAGGAGGCGAATTCCATGAAGAAGGTGCCCTGGCCGCCGGTCATGGAGTTGAGGTCCGGGGCGTAGCGGAGCATCTCGGCCATGGGCACGTTGGCCTTGACCTCGGTGATGCCCGCCTGAGAATCGGAACCGAGCACTTTGCCGCGCCGCGACGACAGATCGCCGATGACGTCGCCCATGAAGGCGTCGGGCACGGCCACGGTGACGAGCATGATCGGTTCCAGCAGGGCCATCTTGGCCTTTTCACAGGCCTTTTTGAAGGCCAGCGAACCGGCCACCTTGAAGGCCATTTCCGAAGAGTCCACGTTGTGGTAGCTGCCGTCGTACAGGGTCACCTGGAAGTCGATAACCGGGAACCCGGCGAGCACGCCGCGCGCGGCGGTCTCCTGGACGCCCTTGTCCACGGCCGGGATGAACTGGCGCGGGATGGAACCGCCGACGATCTGATCGACGAACTCGTATCCCTCGCCGGACGCCCGGGGAGCTACGTGGATCCAGCAGTCGCCGAACTGGCCGCGCCCGCCGGACTGTTTCTTGTGGCGGCCCTGGATTTCGCGGGCGCCGGTCTTGAAGGTCTCGCGGTACGGAACCTTGGGAGTCTTGAGCACGATGGCGGTCTTGTAGCGGCGCTTGGCCTTCTCGACCGAGATTTCAATGTGGTTCTGGCCCATGCCCGAAAGCAGGATATCACCGGACTCCTCATCGCGGCCAAGCGTCAGGGTGATGTCTTCGTCGAGCAGTTTGGCCACGGCGGCATAGACCTTGTCCTCCTCGCCCTTGACCTCGGGGGCCAGGGCGAAGGTGATCAATTGCGGAGCCAGTTCGGGCTTGACCAGCTTGAACTGGCCCTTCTCCACCAAGGTGTCGCCGGTGCGGGTGTTCTTGAGTTTGGCCAGGGTGACGATGGCGCCCGGGCCCATGGGGGTCTTGATCGGGGCCTGTTCCTTGCCGTTCATGACCAGAAGCTGGCCCACGCGCTCCTTCTCGCCGTTGCCGGTATTGAGCAATTGGGAGTCAGGGGAAAGCTGGCCCGCCAGGACGCGGACCACGGTGAGCTGGCCCGCAAAAGGGTCGGCCTGGGTCTTGAACACGAAGCAGGCCAGGGGTTCGTCCGGAGAGCTGGCCAGCTCGGACCCGTCCTCGCCCTGCCACGGCTTGTGGTCCAGAGGACCGGGCAGCAGATTCTGCACGGTGTCGAGGATCATCTGACCGCCCTGGCAATTGAGGGCGGCGGAAACCACCACCGGAACCAATTCGCCGGAGGCCACGCCCGACTGAAGGCCCTTGGTGATGTCTTCGGGAGAAAGTTCGCCTTCCTCGAAGTATTTTTCCATGAGCTCCTCATCGCTTTCGGCGATGTTCTCGATCATGGTCTCGCGCAGGGTCTCGACCTCGTCGGCGATGTCGCCGGGGACCTCGCCCTCGGTGACCGCGCCGTCCTCGCCGAACAGGAGCGCCTTGCCGGACATCATGTCCACTACGCCCTTGAAATTTTCTTTGGAACCGATGGGATAATACAACAGGACCGGGCGGGCGCCCAGGGCTTCGGAAATGCCGTGGAAGGCCATGTCGAAGTCGGCCCGGTCACGATCCATCTTGTTGATGACGATCATGGCGGGAAGGCCCATGTCCTGGACCAGGGCCCAGACCTTGCGGGTCAGCGGCTTGACGCCATCCACGGCGTCGATGACCATGACCACGCCATCCGCGGCGGTGAGGGAGTAGGAGAGATCACCTGCGAAATTGGAATCGCCGGGAGTGTCGATGAGAAAATGGTCGTTCTTGTTCCACTTGTAGCTGGCGAAACCGGGCTGGACCGAACCGCGACGCTTGATTTCCTCGGGCTCGAAGTCGAGGACGGTGCTCCCCTCTTCGACTTTGCCGAGGCGGTTTACAACTCCCGAGTTGAAAAGCAGCATCTCGGCGACGGTGGTTTTGCCGCTACCGCCGTGACCGACGAGTGCATACGTTCTTTGGGTCTTGAGGTCAGGCATACTTCACTCCACATCGTTTCTGGTTGTCCTTATCGGTGTCGCGGAGCCGTTTTACCCCGCGAAAAGCACAGCACTTGGTTTTTAACGGGTTTAGTCCTATAGGAAGACCAACGCGAGAATGTCAAGTCGCTGAGCACTCTACAACTTTACGCCATCTGCTTGAAATAAAAATATTTTTTTACAAGCTTGACCTTAAAATACCCTCTTTCGCAAACAATATCAATCCGTTGAAGCGACATTGAGAGAAACTTTCAGGAGCCCGCATTGCAGCTTACAAGCGAGATTTTCACGACCGACCCGGCGGCTATCCACGCCCACGGCGACCACCTCTTCTGGACCGGCAGCATCCCGGAATCGCTGACGAATTCCATAGCCGAATTCGGCCAATCCGCCCCGGTGCTCGTGTTCGAGAGAAGCGGCGCTCTGGAACTGGCCGCGGGCGCGGCGCGACTGGCCGTGCTGACCAGTCTCGGCAAGCCGGTCCTGGCCCGCCTGATCACGGGCGCGGACGCCCTTTCCCTGGGGTTGCTCTATCTGGCGGACAACGCCCACCGGCAACCCAACGACGCCATGCGTTTCCAGGCGCTGCAGTATTTCGCCCCGCTCATGGACCGGACAGCCCTGGAAGCGGACATCCTGCCCCGGCTCGGGGTCCGGGCCAAATCCAAGGATGCCCGTCTGCTCCTGGACTGGCTCGGGCTGCCCGCCCGCTGGCAGGCGCTGCTCGGCGACGGCTCGGTTCCCCTGGCCGCGGGCATGGTTCTCGGACGCATGAGCGAGACCGACCGCGACGCCCTGCTGCCTCTGTTCACCGGCATGTCCTGGTCCCGATCCAACGCGGTCAATGCCCTGACCTGGCTCTTCGAAGCAGCCCGAGTGGCGGGGCGTCCCGTGGCCGAGGTCATGGCCGAGGCCGGAATGAACGACCTGCTCGGGCAGGGCTTGTCGCCCAAGGACGCCATCGCCCGGCTGTGCGCCGCGGCCCGGCAGGTGCGTCATCCCGAATTGACCAGGCTGCGCGAACGCTTCGACGCGGCGGCCCGGACCGTAACCGCCGGGACCGACTGGCGGCTGGCCCAACCCGACAACTTCGAGACCGACGGCGCCGAACTCTCCGTGTGGATCAAGGATCGGGACCAACTCGCCGGGGCCGTCGAAGCGCTGCGCGCCATGGCCGACAATCCGGCCTGGGAAACCGTATTTCGTCCGGGCGGTGAACATGACTAGCCTGCCCGCCCACCTGCGCCGGATCGGCCACGTCTTCGTGGACGAATCCATGACCGACACCCCCGTCGCCCGCCGGGTGCGAGAACACCTCGACGCGGCTGGCCGGGGAGACATCCCCTGGACCGTGGTCCCGCCGGACGCCGACCGCGTGACCTTCGACCAAGGCGAGACCCAGGCCATATACCTCAAAGAATACAAGGGGCGTTTCCTGCGCTTCTGCCCCGGCACCCGCGCATACCACTGCTGCGGCTACCGGATCATCCACATCGGCGAGAACTGTCCCATGGCCTGCTCCTACTGCATCCTCCAAGCCTATTTCCAGGACCGGGTACTCAAGATCTGGGCCAACCAGGACGCCTTGTTCCGCGAGCTGGCCGACGGCTTCGGCGCGGACAGCTCCGCCCGCTTCCGGGTAGGTACCGGCGAATTCACCGACTCCCTCGCCCTGGAGCACCTGACCGCCTACAGTCGCGACCTGGTCCATTTTCTGGAAGACTACGACAACGTGGTCCTGGAGCTGAAATCCAAAGTGGTGGACCTCTCCTGGATGGACGGGACCACGCGCACGGACCGCGTCCTGCCCGCCTGGTCCCTGAACGCCCCGTTCATCAACGAGCACGAGGAATTCGGCGTATCCACCCTGACCGAACGGCTGGAGGCGGCACGCACTTGCACCGAGGCGGGCTTCAAGGTCTGCCTGCACTTCGACCCGATCATTCGTTTCGAAGGCTGGCGCGAGGGATACGGCGAGATCATCGACCGCATCTTCGACTACGTACGGCCGGAGCAGATCGCTTACATGTCCCTGGGCTCCTTCCGGTGCATGCCCCAGTTGACCCCGATCATCGAAGACAAGTTCCCGGAGGCCACCTACATCTATAATGAATTCGTGCCCGGCCTGGACGGCAAGGCCCGGCTGCTCCGCCCCTTGCGCGTGGAGCAGTTCCGGTTCATGGTCGACCGGCTGCGCGCCCACGGCATGGAGGAACAGCTCTACTTCTGCATGGAGTCCACCCAGGTCTGGAAAGAAGTCTTCGGCTACGCGCCCCGGGACTTCGGCGGCCTGGGCAAACGGCTCATGGCCCGGGCCTTCGGCGAATGACCAGCCAAACGACACGGAGGACACCATGCCCGACGAGCCAGAAAACCCCCTCTATGCGACCCACTTCGACCGGTTCCAGCGGTTCCGCGCCGTGGCCGATCTGCTCCAGCCCGTGCGGGCCTCCGGACCAAACGGACTGCTCATCCTGGACGTAGGCAGCTTCGACGTAGTTGTGGCCCTCGACGTCCTGAAGCATGTCCCGCCGGAAGAGCGCGCGCGTTCTTCCTTGCGGAAACGGCCCGCCTGGCGCACCAGACGCTCGTCGTCTCGTTTCCAGTCAGCGAATCGCCCCATGTGGAAAGGATTCTCGACGGGCTCGGGCTTGAGTACGAGCGGCACCCGAACGCCTGCCGGGCATCATGGATGGCCATGCACCGCTTGCGGGAGGACCTGAAGAAGGAGGTCAGCGGATTCTTCAACCGGCACTACTTCGAATTGGAAAACCGGGAGCCGGCCTACCGGGCCATCTATTTCTGCCGCCCGAAGGACGGACCGGCAAACCGGCCGGGCCGCCTGTAAGCGGTGCGGATTCGGGCCGCAAGTCGGCGAAACATCGTTTTTACTCCTTGCCAAGTGCGCAATCATGCGTTAGATACCCCCCGACTTTAAATTCACACATCCCGCCCATAACTCCGGGTGGTCCGTGATGGCACGGGCTCCTTATTGGACCGCGGGATGGACGAAAAACCCAGGAGATTATCATGGCTTACGTTACTATGAAGCAGATGCTGGAGACCGGCGTCCACTTCGGCCACCAGACCCGCCGTTGGAACCCCAAAATGCGCCCGTACATCTTCGGCGCCCGCAACGGCATCCACATCATGGACCTGCAGCAGACCGTCAAGATGTTCGCTACCGCCCATGATTTCATCACCAATACCGTGGCCAAGGGCGGCAAGGTCCTGTTCATCGGCACCAAGCGCCAGGCTCAGGAATCCGTCAAGGCCGAGGCCGAACGCTCCGGTATGTACTACGTCACCCACCGCTGGATGGGCGGCACCCTGACCAACTTCCAGACCATCAAGAAGTCCATCGACCGCCTCAAGACCCTCGAACAGATGTTCGAGGACGGCTCCATCTCCCGGTACACCAAGAAGGAAGCCGTGGGCATGAACCGCGAGGTCAAGAAGCTCAATCTGGCGCTCGGCGGCATCAAGGACATGACCGAGGCCCCGCAGGCCGCTTTCGTCATCGATCCCAAGCGCGAACAGATCGCCATCCAGGAATGCCGCAAGCTCGGCATCCCGGTCGTGGCCGTGGTCGACTCCAATTGCGACCCGGACATGGTGGACTACATTATCCCCGGCAATGACGACGCCATCCGCGCCATCAAGCTGTTCGCCACCCACATGGCCGATGCCTGCCTTGAAGGCGCCGCCATGCAGAAGGACTACGAGGCCAACGCTAAAGCCGAAGCCAAGGCCGCTGCCGCCGCCAAGGAAACCGAAACCGAAGAGAAGGCCGAGGCTCCTGCCGAGGCCGCTGCCGAGGAGAAGTAATAATGTCGATCACCGCCGCACAAGTGAAAACCCTGCGCGAAAAAACCGGCGCAGGCATGATGGATTGCAAGAAAGCCCTGGCCGAGTCCGGAGGGGACGAGGAAAAGGCCGTCATGTACCTCCGCGAGAAAGGGCTGTCCAAGGCCGCCAAAAAGGCCGGACGCGCCACCTCCGAGGGTCTGGTCACTCCCTACGTTTCCGAGGACGGCAAGACCGCCGTCATCGCCGAGCTTCTCTGCGAGACCGACTTCGTCGCCAAGGGTGACGACTTCCAGGCCTTTGCCGCCGCCCTGCCCGGCAAGATCGCCGAGCTGGACGTGACCACCGGCACCGCCGACGACCTGCCCAAGGAAGTCGCCGACGTGACCGACCTGATCGCCAAGCTGGGCGAAAACATGGCCGTGGGCCGCTTCGCCAAGATCGTCACCGACGGCGTCATCGGCGTCTACATCCATTCCAACAACAAGCTGGGCGTCATCGTCGAGCTGACCGGCACCGACGACGTCGAGGTCGCCAAGGATGTGGCCATGCACGTGGCCGCCATGAACCCGGCCTGCATCTCCCCCGCGGAGCTGCCCGCCGAGACCCTGGAAAAGGAAAAGGTCCTGTACCTCAAGCAGGCCATGGACGAGGGCAAGCCCGAAGCCATCGCCGAAAAGATCGTCACCGGCCGCCTGAACAAGTTCTACAAGGACGTCTGCCTGCTCGAACAAGCCTTCATCAAGGACGACAAGCAGACCATCAAGCAGATTCTCAAGGGCGGCACCGTAGCCAGCTTCCACCGGCTGGCGCTCGGAGAAAAGGCCGAGTAATCCGACTGCCGAAAAAATGAAAACGGGCCGCACGGCCCGTTTTTTTTGTCCGGAAAACATGCTATCGCCTTGGGGCGAGATCGTAACGCAACCAATCATACACGCAGGGGTATCCATGACGAAGACGCGTTATTCGCGGATTTTATTGAAATTAAGCGGCGAAGCCTTGGCCGGAGACCAGCAGTTTGGCATCCACCCGGAGGCCATCGGCCAGTTCGCCAAGGAGATCGCGGAAGTAGCCGCCACCGGCCTGCAGATGGCCCTGGTCATCGGCGGCGGCAACATCTTTCGTGGCATGGCCGCCTCGGCCAAGGGCATGGACCGCGCCCAGGGCGACTACATGGGCATGCTGGCCACGGTCATGAACGCCCTGGCCGTCCAGGACGCGCTCGAAAAGAACGGCTGCGACACCCGGGTCATGACCGCCCTGTCCATGGCCGACGTGGCCGAGCCGTACATCCGCCGCCGGGCGCTGCGGCACATGGACAAGGGCCGCGTGGTCATCTGCGCCGCCGGTACCGGCAACCCCTACTTCACCACCGACTCGGCCGCCGCCCTGCGCGCACTCGAACTCAAGTGCGATGCCATCTTCAAGGCCACCAAGGTGGACGGCGTGTATGACAAGGACCCGGTCAAATACGCCGACGCGGTCAAGTTCGACACGGTCTCGTACATGGAAACCCTGGAAAAGCGGCTCGGCGTCATGGACTCCACGGCCATTTCCATGGCCCGGGACAACAACCTGCCGATCATCGTCTTCAACCTGTACAAGGAAGGCAATATCCGCAGGGCCGCCAACGGCGAAAACATCGGAACGACTGTTCAAGGAGACTAATATGCAAACCGTACTCGACGACGGCAAGAAAAGAATGAACGGAGCCCTCGGTTCCCTGGACAAGGAATTCGGCAAGCTGCGCACGGGCCGGGCCACCACCGCCCTGGTGGACTCCATCCAGGTGGATTACTACGGCACGCCCACGCCCATCAGCCAGCTCTCCTCCGTATCCGTGCCCGATTCCAAGACCATCACCATCCAGCCCTGGGACAAGGGCGCTTTCGGTGCGGTGGAAAAGGCCATCCAGACCTCGGACCTGGGCCTGAATCCGGTCAACGACGGCAAGATCATCCGCATCTCCATTCCGCCCCTGACCGAGGAACGCCGCAAGGAGTTGGTCAAGGTCGCCAAGAAGTACACCGAGGACGCCAAGATCGCCATCCGCAACGTGCGCCGCGACATGAACGACGTGCTGAAGAAGATGGAAAAGGACAAGACGATATCCGAGGACGACCTGCACCGAGGTGAAGGCGACGTCCAGAAGATGACCGACGAATACGTCAAGAAGGCCGACGAGGCCATGGCCGCCAAGGAAAAAGAGATTCTCGAAATCTAGGGCCCATTCTTGAGCAACATGCAAATTCCCACCCACATAGCCGTCATCATGGACGGCAACGGCAGGTGGGCCAAACAGCGCGGGCTGCCCCGATCCGACGGCCATCGGGCCGGAACCGAGGCGGCTCGCGCCGTGGTCACCCACTGCCGCGAACTCGGTGTGCGTTTCCTGACCCTGTACACCTTTTCCAAGGAAAACTGGTCACGGCCCAAGGACGAGATCGGGACCCTGTTCGACCTGTTGACCACCTTCCTCAAACGCGAGGAAAAAAGTCTCAAGGAGCAGGGCATCCGCCTCAATATCCTGGGCGAGATCGACGCCATGCCCCTGGCCGTACGCCAGGTGCTCCGACATGTCATGCGCCAGACGGCCCAGTGCGAGGACATGACCCTCAATCTGGCCCTGAGCTACTCGGGCCGTGATGAGATCGTCCGCGCGGCCAGAGCCCTGGTCGCCAAGGGCGTGCCCCCGGAAGCGGTCACCGAGGAGGCCTTCGCCGCCGAACTATGGACCGCGGGCCAGCCCGACCCGGACCTGATCATCCGCACCAGCGGGGAACTCCGGTTGTCCAACTACCTCCTGTTCCAATGCGCCTACGCGGAACTCCACTTCACGGACATCTACTGGCCGGACTTTACCCCGGCGGAACTGGACAAGGCCATCAAGGACCTGAACAGCCGCCAGCGCCGCTTCGGCAAAACCGGCGAACAACTGGACCACGCATAGGATGCCCGGCCTTCAATCGGGCCGGCGTGTTGCCCCCGCCCGGCAAATAGCGTAAAGGGGACAAATTCACGAGACTCCCGGAATCACCACTAACCGCTGAAATCACCATGGATATCTCCCCACACAAGCAACGAATCGCCACCAGCGCTGTCCTGGCCATCCTTCCGACTCTGGCACTGATATTCCAGGGGTGGGTCCTGTTCGCGGTTCTCGCCCTGTTCAGTGTCCTGACCCTGTGGGAGTTCTACTCCATGTTCCGGCCGGTGCAGTCCATGACCGCCTTCAAATCCCTGGGAGCGGCCTTCACCTTTCTGCTCATGGGCGCCTACACCACCGGCGATCTCCGCTACCCCGGCGTCATCCTGGCTCTGGCCTTCTGGGCGTCGGCCATGGTTTTCCTGCTGCGCTACAACCGGGACGTAACCGCGTCCTACCGACATGCCGCCATCTTCCTGGCCGGACTCTTCTACATCCCGATGAATTTCCATTTCCTCCTGTCCTACGACAGGCTGGAACTCCTGCTCGTCCTGGGCGCGGCCGTCATCTCGGACACCGCCGCCTTCTATGTGGGCACCTGGCTCGGCAAAAAGAAAATCTGGCCGCGCATCAGCCCCAAAAAATCCTGGGCCGGGTCCCTGGGCGGACTGACCGCCTGCACCGCCGCCACTTTCGCCTGGGGCTTCGCCTTCGGCCTGCCCGAGGTGGTCTGGTGGAAATGGCTGCTGCTCGGCGCGGCCCTGAACATGGCCGCCCAATTCGGCGACTTCTTCGAGTCGGCGCTGAAGCGCTCCCTGGACATCAAGGACTCCGGGATCATCCTGCCCGGCCACGGCGGCCTGCTCGACCGCGTGGACAGCCTGCTTCTGGTCATCCCCTGTTACGGGCTCTTCTCCATGTTCCAGCCCTTCTTCCCCTAAGGCGCACCGCCATGAAAACCTATATTTCCACCTGGCCCGCCACGGTGCCCAGTCCGCCCTTCCCGCGCCGGCTGGTCATCCTCGGGGCCACCGGCTCCATTGGCGACTCGGCCCTGAAGGTGGTCGCCAAGCATCCCGAGCGGTTCACCGTCACAGCCCTGGCGGGCGGACACAACGGCCGGAAGCTGGCCGCGCTCTGCGCCCGGTTCAAGCCGAAGTACGCCGCCGTGCTCAACGACACAGCGCGCACGGAATTTCTCGACAACCTGCCGGACGGCCCCGGCCCCGAGCTTCTCGTCGGGCCCGACGCCTATGTGCGCCTCGCCGCGCTGGATGAAGCGGACCTGATCCTCTCCGCCATCGTGGGAGCCGCGGGCTTTGCGCCCACCCTGGCCGCCGCCCGGGCGGGCAAGATGATCGGTTTGGCCAACAAGGAATCCCTGGTTTTAGGCGGCCATCTCATCCGCGCCGCATGCCGGGCATCCGGGGCCGTGGTCCTGCCCGTGGATTCTGAGCACAATGCCCTGTTTCAGGGCCTGGCCGGGCACGGCAAGGACGAGGAGATAGAGCGCCTCATCCTGACCGCCTCGGGCGGTCCCTTCCGGGGCAAGGATCGGGCGTTTCTCCAAACCGTCACCCGCGAACAGGCCCTGGCCCATCCCAACTGGCGTATGGGCGCCAAGATTTCCATCGATTCCGCCACGCTGATGAACAAGGGGCTCGAACTCATCGAGGCCTGCCACCTCTACGGGCTGCCGCCGGATCGGATCGACGTGGTGGTCCATCCCCAGTCCATCGTCCACTCCCTGGTGGAATACGTGGACGGCTCGCAACTGGGCCATCTGAGCAACCCGGACATGCAGGTGCCCATCGCCCACTGCCTGTGCTTTCCCGAACGCGTCACCGTGGACGTGCCGAGGCTCCGCCTGGCCGAAGCGGGCTCCCTGACCTTCGAAGCGCCCGACCTGGCCGCCTTCCCCTGTCTGCGCCTGGCGCGCGAGGCCTTCGACGCCGGGCCGAGCCACCCCATCGTGCTCAACGCAATCAACGAAATCGCCGTGGATGCCTTCCTTCATGAACGCATCGGCTTCACCGACATCCCGGACATAATCGAAGCCGGACTTGACCGCCATACCGCCGTGGACGTATCCACGCCCGAGGCGGTCCTGGCCCTGGACCGCGAGATCCGAAGGGAAACCGAGGCCAGCCTCTAGCCAATCATCCGAGGATGGTTATAGTTATCCGAGCCGCACGCTTTTTTTACCAACGCGGCGACACGAGGAATACATGATCACGAGCACCATCGCCATTGTCCTGGTACTGGGCGGACTTATCTTCTTCCATGAACTGGGGCACTTCACCGTGGCCCGAATCTTCGGCATGGGAGTCAAAGCGTTTTCGCTGGGCTTCGGGCCCAAACTGGTCGGCTTCACCTCCGGCAGGACCAACTACAAGATATCCCTGATCCCCCTGGGCGGCTATGTGGCCTTGGCGGGCGAACAGGGCGAGGAAGAAACCGACTTCCCGCCCGACAAACTCTTTTCCAACCGCCCGGCCTGGCAGCGCCTGTGCGTGGTGGCCGCCGGTCCTTTCTTCAACTTCCTGCTCGCCTTCCTGATCTACTGGTTCCTGGCACTGGCCCAAGGCCAAGCCGTGGTCCTGCCCCTGGTGGGCGGAGTCCTGCCCGACTCCCCGGCCGCAGCGGCCGGATTCGTCAAGGGGGACATGGTCACGGCCATAGACGGCGCGTCCGTGGACTCCTGGACCCAGATGGTCGAGACCATCCGGGCCGCCGAAGGCGAACCGCTCCAGGTGGTCGTGGACAGGTCCGGCGAGAAGCTGACCCTGACCGTCACCCCCAAAGTGAATACCTTCAAGGACCTGTTCGGCGAAGAGGTCACCGTGCCTATGGTCGGCATCAACCAGGCCGGGCAGGTGCGCTACGAGCCCATCGAAGGTCTGGGCATCTGGCCTGCGGCCCAGCAGACCTGGTACATGTCCGCAGTGGTGGTCAAAGGCTTCCTGTCCATCATCGAACGGCTCATCCCGGTGGAATCCGTAGGCGGCCCGATCATGCTCGCCCAGTTGGTCCATGAGTCCGCCCAAAGCGGCTTCTACTCCCTGCTCGCCATGATGGCGGTCATCTCCATCAACCTGGCGATCATCAACCTCCTGCCCATCCCGGTCCTGGACGGCGGCCACATTCTCTTCTTCGGCCTGGAGATCGTCTTCCGCAGGCCGCTCAACGACCGTTGGAAGGCCATGTCCATGCGCGTCGGCCTGCTCCTTCTGCTCCTGCTCATGAGCCTGGCCATCTTCAACGACGTGCGCCGGCTCCTGGGCTAGGTCCACCATGGCGATGCCCAAGCCCATCCGCCCGCACGACCTGACCCTGGTCCTGTCCGGACCGGAGGAACGGCTCCAGCTCGTTCTGGGCCAGCCCGGCCCGGACGGTCTCGGGCTGCTCGCCTCGCGCCAGTGGACCGTGCCCGGCCAGTCCGTTCGCTTTCTGGCGCCGGGCCTCCAGGCCGCGCTTGACGAATTCGGTCTGGATGCCTCGGTGCTTGCGCGCATCGCCTGCGTGCGCGGCCCCGGCAGCTTTACGGGTCTGCGACTGGTTCTGGCCGCCGCCGAAGGCGTGGCTGCGGGCCTGTCCCTACCCCTGGCCGGACTCGATTACCTGCCGCTGCTGGCCGCCGGTCCCGGCCCGCTGCTGGCCGGCCCGCTGCACGTTCTGACCTACGCCCGGCGCGGCCTGGTCTACACGCAATCCTTCGACTGCCCTAGCCTGACCGAAATCGCGCCCCTGGACGCCCTGCCCCTAGAGCAGGCCGCGGCGCGCATGGCCGAATTCGGGCCCGCAGCGCACCTCATGGGCACCGGCCTGCGCAAGAACCCAGATTTTTTCACCAAACTGGCCAAAGCCAATCCCGGCTACACCCTGCTGAGTGCCGCCTTCGACAACCCCACGCCGGAACATCTGCTGACCTCGGCCGACCAGGCCCTGTTCACCGGTGAATCCATCGAGCCCATCTACGTGCGTCCTTCCGACGCCGAGGCCAACCTGGACCAGATTGCGGCCAAGCGCGGCCTGGATCCGGACGAGGCCCGCCAAAAGCTCGAAAGCCTGCGCCGGGCCTAGCCTCCGAGACGACCGGATCGCGCGCCCCGGCGCATGCTCCTCTCCGGGAAGAACCGATCCCACCGCCATGCACGGCAACCATCCGGACCGGACGGACCGATCGACCGCTCCAACGCCGGAGAGTTGCTACACTCCGGCCATGCTAACGCCCTACGGCTGTAACCTGCCGAGGATAGAGCATTCCCTATAAGGAGCTGTTCCATGGACCCCATACGCGTACTTTTCGTCTGCCCGCACAACAGCGGCCGAAGCCTTATGGCCGAGGCCTTCCTGCAACGCCTCGGCCAGGGACGGTTCGCGGCAAGAAGTGCCGGGACCGCTCCCACCACCGTGGCTCCCCTGGTCCGGGAGGTCATGCGCGAAGCCAATTTTGAATTCCGGGATCACGGCACCGCCGACATCCGCGACCTGCTGAGGGAAAAACCGCCCTACCACTACGTCATCACCACCTCCGGCCCGGACGAGCTCCGGGACATGCCGCCCCTGCCCGGCCAGACCGTCCGCCTGAATTGGCCCTTTCCCGACCCCGAACGGGTCACCGGCTCTCCGGAGGAACGTCTGGCCGCCGCCCGCGCCATCCGCGACGACATCCGCACCCAGGTTATCCGCTTTTTGCACGACCTCGCATAGGGCCTTCCCCTCCCCCAAATGCCGGGCCGCGCTCCACCAGGGGGCCCGCACTATCCCGCAAAAAAAGGCCGATCTGACGATCGGCCTAAAAAAATCTCCTGGAGCGCACCGGTGTGGCGACTCCGGGAGAACATGCGGGGGGCTGGGTTAGGGGGTGAGCCGATGGGTGGTGTTTTCAATCTGCCGTCCCAGTGGGGTCTGCAGGGAAATTTCCCGCTCCACCTTGGTGATGCCCTTAAGTACGGTGGAATGTTTTCGGCCAAGACGTTCCCCAATAGACTTGAGGGATAGCTCGGTGTGCTTGCGGGCCAGATAAAAGGCGGTGTTGCGGGCCAGGACCACGTCGCGCTTGCGGCTCTTGGAACGCAATACATCTTCGGACAGCTCATAGCACTTGCAGATGAACTCGATGATGTGGGCGAAATCCGGAGAGGAATTCTGCACGGCGTAGTTTTCCAGCACCTCCCAGGCCAGGTTCATGGTCACATCGCGGTTGAGCAGACGGGCCTTGAGGACCAGGTTGTTTAGGCAGCTTTCCAACTGGCGGATGTCGGTGGTGATACGCTCGGCCAAAAGTTCGGAGACCTCCACCGGCACGGAAATCTGCATGCGGCGGGCCTTTTCGAGGATGATCCGGCGGCGGGTCTCCATGTCCGGACGATTGATGTGGGCCAGAAATCCGGAACAGAACCGGGAGACCAGACGGTCATCCACCTTGGAAAATTCCTTGGGCATGAAGGAGCTGGTCAGGACCGCCTTGCAACCGCGCTCGCGCAGGGCGGTCAGGGTGCAGAGCAGTTCTTCCTGCATCTTCTCTTTGCCCTGAAAGAAATGCACGTCTTCAAGGAGCAGAACGTCGATGGCTTCGCGGAACTGGGCCTTGAACTGGTCCACCTGGCCGGACTTGAAGGCCAGCACCCATCGGGTGGCAAACTCTTCGGAGGACAGGCAGGCAACCTTGAGGTGCTTGCGGTTGGAGGTGCGGCACAGTTCGTTGCCCACGGACCGGAGCAGATGGGTCTTGCCCAGGCCCGGACCGGAGCTGAGGAACAGATGGTCGGAGTTGAAGGCGGTGGACCCGATGGACTTGCTGGCCGCGCAGGCCAGTTCGTTGGACGGTCCCACGACGAAATCGTCGAAGGAAAATCGCCAGTTCGAGACCGTCACGGGCTTGATGGTCTGCCCCAGGGGCAAGCCCATATGCCGGGGAGCGCGCTCCGCGACCGCCGTTTTCCTGCCGACGGCGGGGGCCGCCTTGACGTCGGGCTTGCGCGCGGCAATGGTGATGGTGATGCGGGGTTCCGCGCCGAGAATCTCGGCGGCGGACTCGCGGATGACCTGGAGCAGGCGGTCGCGGACCCAGTTGGCCACGAACTCGTTGGGCGCGGTCAGAGTCAGGCGATTACCGTCCACGCGACCTTGAAGGGGCTTTATCCAGACAGTGAAGAGACCAGGGTTGAGGCTCTTTTCGAGCGAGAAGAGTATTTGCTTCCAGGCAGTGTCAATCATGTTGTGTGGGATAGTGTATCGAGTGGGAATGGACAATTCGCGTTATTCAATGAAACGGCAAAGACAGGAACAGATTATCGACAGCGCGCCAAGCCGTCAACCATTTGTAATTTATTTATTTATTTTAAAACCCACAGTGCGCCGACGTTTTCAGCCGGATCAGTTTGAAACATCGGTGTAACAAGGGTTTTCTGGGTCTTGATTTTTTCTAGATGAACACATTATCAACAGTTGTTGAAAATCTTTTCCACAGTATAAAATGTAAATTTCGACAAATTCTTCATGATTACACTCTTTTTCTTGTCCGTCATTTCCGATTTGTGACAATCTGTTTCCTACGCAATCGGGAGTATTTTGACGGCGCCAATCGTAATGCATTGAAATAAAAAGACATTAAAAATAAACAACTATTTCTATACAAAACATTCGTCTAGGTCCGTACCCCGAATATTCCGCAAAACCCCCGCAGCCCAAGGGCTGCGGGGGAACAGGCGGTTAGGAACAAGTGCAATACATCGAATTAAAAGATAAAAAAATAATCGCGACCGAAAGACCAGGGAGGACAAGGGGTCTCGGAGGCGGGAAAAAATCCCAGTCTATGGAAAATTAATTAGCCCAGCTCCTGGCGGGTCGGATATTTTCCGCAGGCGAATTTCGGTGATTCCGGGCAATATCCGAGCTGTTCGCAACGCGCTCCGCCGTTGGCGAAAATGGCGGGCAGCTTCTCCTTACAGATGTCCAGCATCCCGTTGGCCATGGCCCGGACTTCCCATTGGGCCCGGTTGCAGCAGCGCAGGTGAAAGAAGTGGTGCAGACTGCGGCAGTTCATGGTCATGACGATCTTGGTCTCGGCCGCCTGGGGCAGGACGAAGCGCGCATCCTCGTTCGCCTTGGACTGGCGGCCGTGGGCCACCAGGATGTCGCGCAGGTCGGAGTAGGCGGACTGCACCTCGGCCATGAACGACTCGAAGCGCTCACGCGCTTCGGGAATCTTGGCGATGGCCGGAGGCAGGATATAGTCCATGTCGTTCTCGGCCACGTAGCGCTGGCTCTGCTGGGAATAGGAGGCGATGCGGTGCCGGACGACCTGGTGGGAGCAGGCCCGGGAGATGCCCTCCACGGCGAAGGTCATGGACACGTGCTCGACGGGGCTGTCATGGCCCGACTCCATGGTCTTGGCCACGAAGTCCGCCTGGACCTGCGGGTCGATTTCGCCGGAGAGCAGCTTTGGCCACATGTCGGCCACGAACCCGGCATGGTAGCACTGCCGAAACGCGGCATAAATGAGGGACAGGGCGTCGGGGGTCATGGTCAAAAGTTCGACCCTGAGTTGCTTTTCCGGCATGTATCGAGCTCCAATTCTATTCTATATGTAGGGTGAAAGGTTTTCTGCTTACCGCAAACCGGCCGGGCTGTCATCCGGCCCGGACCTCGGCTAGTAGCCTATCTTCTCCAGCGCGTCGTCCATCAGTTCGCCCGGCGTCCGTGTTCCTTGCAGGATAAAGTGGAGCACACTGTAGAAGATCGGCTCCACCTCGGCCAACCGGGCCGAGAGCTCCCGCCACAGGGCGTCCGTGTCCGCCACGCCGTCACGCTCGGCCACCCGGCCCGCGAGCAGACGGGTATCGGCCATAAGGTAGAAGACCTTGCCCGCCCCATGGATGAGCGGCCGGACATCGGGGTGATCCGCCAGCCGGTCGGGCAGAACGATGATGGCGCCGCGCCCCGCCAGGGCTTCGGCGGCCGCCCCCGGAGCCTCGGGCGAGAGCACGGGCTTGCCGGTGCGCTCGGCCAGCAATCGGGCCAGTTCCGACCGGCCCGAGCCGGGCAGGCCGAGAAGGACCACGTTGCCCGTCTCCCGCCACGGGTCGGCGTAATCCTCGCGCCGTTCGCCCCGGGCGTACCCCTTGGCCGCCCCGGCATCTTCCACATCGTATTCCTCATTAATGAGATATTTGACCATACGTCTCTCGCTGGTTGCAAGTTTGTGTTGCCAAGTGGAAGGTATCAAGTAGGATGGCCGAAAGGCAAATCCAAAACCGACCGCCATGCCCAAGGAACTGATCCACTTCAAAACCGCCGAAATGACCGCCGCCCGGCTGGCCGACACCCGTTTCGCCTCCGGCCTGGCCGCCCGGCCTCAAGGTGTGCTCCTCGGAGCCGTGTTCCACGACGCGCTGTTCTTCGGGGCCATGCCCCGTGCCCTGCCCATGGCCAAGCTGGCCCACCGCCTCCACGGAGCCCGGGGCGAGGACACCTACGCCCTGCTCCGGCTCCAGGCGCGCCACGCGGCCGGGACGCCGGACCGGGATCTGGCCGCAGCCCTGCTGGTGGGCATGGCCTCGCATCTGTGGGCGGACACGGTCATGCACCCCATGGTCTGGCATCTGACCGGCGATTACTACGCCGATTCCCGACGCGAAAAATCCCTGGCCCGCCAGCGCCACCGCGCCCTGGAATCGCTCATGGATATGATCGCCTGCCCGGAGATGATCGACCGCCCCCTGTACCGCATCCGCAATCTCCTCGCTTCTCTGGGCCCGCTCCTGTTCGAGGCCCTGCCCATGAAAGGACTGGCGAACCTGGCGAATGTGAGACCCGGACGGGCGGTCCCGGCACTGGCCTCGGCCTTCGGGCTGTTCGCCCGCTTCCAGGCCCTGTTCCCGCGGACCGGGCTGGCCAGGACCCTGCATGCGGCCGCGCCCTGGTTGCCGGACACGGCTCGGGAACTCGCCGCCCTGTTCTACGCTCCCCAATGGCTCGACCAGGCCGGACGCATCAATGAAGTCATCCGCTACCACGACCCGGTATCCGACGCGGTCCGCGAGGAAAGCCTGGCCCGCCTCATGGACCGGGCGGCGGATCGGGCCGCCGCCCTCTGCCGCCGCCTGGAACCGGCGGTCTTCGACGGAACCGGGCCCGTCCTGCCCGAGACCGGGCCGTCCCTGGATTCCGGCAGGCGGGGCGCAGGAACCGGCGACATGCGCCACATGGCCGACGACCTGTTCCCAAAGCTTCCGCAACATTCCCGCTAGCATGTTGCTCCGACAACGCAAATGCCGTATTGTTTCCCCGTAGTCCCCACCCTCAACCAGGAGCCATCATGAAAAAATACATCTTCATCGGCGCAGGCGTCATCCTCGCGGGCATCATCACCGCCATCGTGCTCGTCATCCTCAACCTCGGCGACTTGATCAAAACCGCCGTGGAGGAATTCGGGCCGCCCATCACCAAAACGGAGGTCCGTCTCGGTTCCGCCGACATCTCCGTCCTGTCCGGAGCCGGAACCCTGACCAATTTCTACCTGGGCAACCCCCGGGGATTCAAAATGCCCAGCGCCATGGAGTGCGGAACCATCCGGATCAAGGTGGACACCAAGTCCCTGACCTCGGATAAGATCATCATAGAGGAAATCTACATCGACGGCCCGGTCATCAGCTATGAGAAGCGGGGCAACACCGACAACTTCCAGACTATCGTCAACAACATCAAGAAGACCGTGGCCGGAGAAAAGAAACAAACGGCCAAGGGGACCGAGGGAAAGACGTCCGAGACCGGCTCCGAGAAAAAGATCCAGATCAACGACTTCATCGTCAAGAACGGCAAGATCAACCTGGGCGGTTCGTTGCTCGACGCCTTCGGCGACCAGGGCATGGGCATCAACCTGCCCGACATTCACCTGAAGGACATCGGCAAGGACTCGGAAACCACCCCTGCCGAGGCGTTTGCCCAAATTCTCGGCGAGATGACCGGCGATGTGACCGGTACGGTCACCCAGGTAACCAAGCAACTCAAGGAAGCCGTGGGCAAGGCCGTGGAGGGCGCGATGGAAGGCGCGGGCAAAGCCGGCGATTCCGTGGGCGGAGCCATCAAGGGGCTGTTCGGCGGCTCTTCCGAATAACTGTTTCTCGACAGAAAACCAGGGGCCGTTCCGGGATTCGCCGGGGCGGCCCCTTTCGTGTGCGCCCGCCCTTGCCGTCCACGCACCGAATGCAGTACAGGTCCAGGATATGAGCGCCACCCCGTACACCGCCGAAGCGGTCCTCGACCACGACTCCCTGACGGACCTGCGCGTCCGCGTCCAGGGCAAGACCTGGCACCTGTGGGGCCGCAAGGGGCGGGAGCGGGAGACCGAGCTGGCCGACGCCGTGCCGGACGACGGCCTGCCCGTACTCCTGGGAGCGGGACTGGGACACGCCCTGGACCTCCTGTTGGCGCGCGGCCTGCCCGTGGCCGTGGCGGATCGGGAGAGCGGACTGCTCGGGCTGACCGGGGCCCTCGACGGGCGTTCCGCCGAAACCTGTCTGCACCTGGACGACCCGGACCCGGCCGAAGCCCTGAAACGGCTGGCCCGGTGGAGCGAGAAGCACGGCGGACGCACGCCGATTCCGGTGATCCTGCCCCTGTACCAGCGACTGAACCGCGACTGGTACGGCACCCTGGCCCAGACCCTCAAGGCGGACGCGGCCACGGGCTTCTGGTCCCTGGCCCGCTATCCCAAATTCCGTGCGGCGGCCCCGCGCGTGCTCTTCTTTGACTCGGACTATTTCCTGTGCCGGGAGATCCTGGCGGCCCTGGACCGCCTCGGCGTGGCCCACCGCACCCTGCCGCTGAACGACCGCGAGACCGGCTCGGGCGCGTTCATCGAGGGGTTGCTCAAGGCCGTGATCGCCTTCCGCCCGGACATGGTGCTGACCGTCAACCATTTTGGGCTGGACCGCGAAGGCAAGCTGGCCGGGCTGCTTGCGGATCTCGGCCTGCCCCTGGCCTCCTGGTTCGTGGACAATCCACGTCTGATCCTCTTCGACTACGACCACCCCGGCACGGACAACACGGTCATCTTTTCTTTCGACGCGGGCAATCTGGACGAGATGCGCGACAGGGGGTTTGAACACGTCCATTACCTGCCGCTTGCCACCGACCCGCATCGTTTCCGGCCGCGCGCGGGCGGGGCCCCATCCGCCTGGACGGCCCCCTTATCCTTTGTGGGCAGCTCCATGACCCGGCCCGTGGCCAAATCCCTGGCCCTGGCGGGGTTGCCCGCTCCCCTGGCCGGGGAATATGAAGCCGTGGCCGGAGTCTTCGGACGCTCGGGCGAGACCTCCGTGACCAAGTTTCTTGAAGCCGAACGGCCGGACTGGCTGGCCGCCGTCCGGGGGCTGGAGTCGCGCGAACAACGGCTGGCCGCCGAATCTTTGCTCACCTGGGAGGCCACCCGGCAGTACCGACTGGCCTGCGTGCGGGCCACCCTGCCCTTCTCCCCGCTCGTGGTGGGCGACAAAGGCTGGACCGGACTCCTGGGCAGCGCAAAGGCGCGGTTCCTGCCTCCTCTCGACTACTATGCGGACCTGCCCCGCTTTTACCCTCGATCCACGATCAACTTCAATTGCACCAGCCGCCAGATGAAGGGCGCGGTCAACCAACGGGTCTTCGACGTTCCGGCCTGCGGGGGCTTCCTGCTGACCGACCACCGCGAGCAGATGGAACAACTCTTCGACCTGGACCGCGAAGCGGCGGTTTATCGAAACGTGGAGGAAATCCCCGGCCTGGTGGAACGGTTCTCGGCCGATCCGACGGCACGCGAAAAGATCGTCCAGGCCGCCGCCCGGCGCATCCTGGCCGAACATACCTACGAACACCGCCTACAAAGGCTTCTTGAAATCCTGCGCGAAACCTTCGCCTGAACCGGCCGGACCGCCGGTACGGGTTTCAGACCGACAACGCCGGTAGATGCGGCAAATCCGGCCGCCCATCCGGTAGCCCGGCCGCGTTCGGCGCGCCCCGGACCGGGCCATTTTCTTCCGACAGATTCACCGACATAAAAAAGCATTCATTCGACCTAAAGTTTTCTCCACGCCAGTCGATGAAGTGGTCAACAAAAGAAAGGTTTGTCCGGCGGAACGTGATTCGTCGGAATGCTACCTAGGCATGGAAGCCAAAACAATTTCAAGGAGGAAATTATGTCCCTGGTTATCAACCACAACTTGATGGCGATGAACGCTTCGCGCAACTTGGGCGTGTCCTACGGCAACCTGGAAACGTCCACCCGTCGCCTGTCCTCGGGTCTTCGCATCACCCAGTCGTCCGACGACGCCGCCGGTCTGGCCGTTCGCGAACTGATGCGTTCCGACGTCAAGTCCCTGCAGCAGGGCATCCGTAACGCCAACGACGGCATCTCCCTCATCCAGACGGCTGACGGCGCGCTCGGCGTTATCGATGAAAAGCTGATCCGCATGAAGGAACTGGCCATGCAGGCCTCCACGGGTACCTACAACTCCGACCAGCGCCTGATCATCGACTCCGAGTATCAGGCCATGGCTTCGGAAATCACCCGTATCGCCAACTCCACGGACTTCAACGGCATCTACCTGCTCAACGGCAACCTGTCCGGCGCGACCCACGACGGTTCCGGAGTCAAGGCCTCGGGCAAGCTGAAGGTCCACTTCGGTACCGGCAACGATTGCTCCGAAGACTACTACTACATCCAGATCGGCACGGCCACGGCCTCCTCTCTGGGTGTCGGCTACGGCGCAACCGGCAGCGCGGGACGCTCCATCTCCACTCAGGAGCTGGCGCAGCAGGCCCTGGAGGTCCTGGACAAGGCCATCATCTCCAAGGATAAGATCCGCGCCAACCTCGGAGCCCTGCAGAACCGCCTGGAAAACACCGTTACCGTTCTGGAAGTCCAGGCCGAGAACATCCAGGCCGCCGAATCCCGCATCTCCGACGTCGATGTGGCCACCGAGATGACCGAATTCGTGCGCAACCAGATTCTGACCCAGTCGGGTATCTCCATGCTGGCCCAGGCCAACAGCATGCCGAGAATGGCCCTGTCCCTGCTCGGCTAGGCAGCAATCGCATCGCTTTAAGCGACTTTCGGGTCGGGCTCATTCTGAGCCCGGCCCATTGTTTTTATTGGACATCTCCCACCTCCTCCCATGGCACCATGATTGCAAGCCATTTCATACCTAATGGAATGGGAAAAAACTTCCGATCAAGGATATAACCATGGAAGACAGCACGTACACATCGGGTTCCATCAACTTCACCGGCCTGGGCAACGGGACGGACTTCAACACGCTCATCGAAGGGTTTGTGAAGGTGGAACAGGCCCGAGTCACGCGACTGGAAAAATGGAAGGCCTCCTGGGAGGACAAGAATACTCAATTCAAGGCGCTGAACACCCAGTTGCTCAGCCTGAAGACCACCTTGGAGGGCATGGACACCCTCGATGAATTCATGACCAAAAGCGTGGAGAGCTCCAATACCAACCTGCTCACGGCCTCGGCCAAAGCGGGAGCTCTGGAGTCGACCCACTCCGTGATCGTCAACCAGTTGGCCACCAACGACATCCTGACCACCGGAACCGGAACCGAATCCCTGAAAACCGTCATCGCCCCGTCGGCTACCTCGTTCCAATTTTCTTATGCCGGCAACTCCATCACACTCGATGACATTCCGGCGGGCACCACTCTTCAGGGATTCGTGGATATGATCAACAACCACCCGGATACCCGGGGGATCATCCAGGCCACAACCCTCTACGACGGCACTTCGTACCACCTCCAATTGTCGGGAAAGGGGCTGGGCGCGAACAACCAACTGGTCATCTCCAACGCGGGCTCGTTGATGTTCGGCGCAAGCAACTTCAACGAAACCCAGAACGCCCAGAACAGCCAGATTCGAGTGGACGGCTTCCCCGGCGGCAGCACCTGGATCGAACGCGACTCCAACTCCATAAGTGACATCATCGACGGCGTGACCCTCAACCTCAAGTCGGTCAATCCGTTCACAGCCGTCACCCTGACCGTTAACACGGAGACCGATGGCATCGTGGAGAACATCGCCTCCTTCGTGGACGCGGTCAACGCCATCCGGTCTCAGATCCTCACCCTGACCCAGGTGGACGAGGAGGGCAAGGGGGCCATCCTGACCGGCAACTACGGCATCGACATCGTCTCGCAGAACCTGAAGAACATCACGGCCAGCATGGGGCAGGGTTTCAAACTCCGGAACCTAAAGACCGGAGAGGGGGACATATATTCGGCCCTGTCCCAACTCGGCATCCTGACCGACGCCGAGCAGGGCTCGCCCACCTACGGACTGCTGACCATCGACTACGACAAGCTCAAAGAGGCTTTGCTGGCGGACCCCAAGGCCGTGTCCGAGATCTTCGCCCTGGAACCTACCGGGGTCAGCCGGACCACGGATTTTACCTTCAACTCCTTCATCGAAGGCACAACCAAGCCGGGCGAATACGACGTCAAGGTGGTCAGCGACGGCACCCAAATCATCAGCGCAACCATCAATGGCGAGGAGGCCACGGTATCGGGATGGGAGATCACCGGCCAGAGCGGCTCCGCCAAGGGTATGGCGCTTCGCCTGAACAACACGGCGGCGGGGACGTACTCGGGCAAGGTGGCGATCAAAGAAGGCAAAGCCTCGGAGATGATCGACGCGTTGACCGCGCTGACCAAGCCGTACAACAAATTCACCTATGAAGGCGGCCCGCTGGCGGTCCTGCAAAACAACTACAAAGATATCATGGATTCCATCGATGAAAAGATCGATTGGGAGAAGAACAGAATCGATAAACTGGAACGGAATATGCGTTTAAAATACGCCCGGCTCGATGCCCTGCTCGGCCAGTACCAACTGAGGCAGGGGCAACTTGAAGCGGCATTGTCGCAGCTTTCACAGTAAGGAGTAATGAATGGCCAACCCAGCAAAGGCATATCTGACGACTCAGGTCGAAACCACCACCCAGGGGGAACTCCTCCTCATGCTCTACGAGGCGGCGATCAAGTTCCTCAAACAGGCGAAGCGGGAAATCGACAACAGAGACTATGCCAAGAAGGGCATCTACATATCCAAGGCCATGGCGATCATCCATGAGTTGTCCGAAAGCCTGAACAAGGAAAAAGGTGGGGACATCACCCCCAAACTCGGACAGTTGTACATGTTCTGCACCACGCAGTTGGTCAAGGCCAACATCCGCCTGGACAACAGGATGATCGACGACGTCATCAAAATCCTGGATGGATTGCGCTCGGCCTATGCCCAGATCGTCCCCATCCACGACGGCAAGGCGGCTCCGGGCGACACGGCGACCACCAGTGCGACCAGGCCTCCGGCCCCCCCGGCACCTCCGGTCATGCCCGTGCAGACATCCCCGCGAGCGGCCCAAAAGGCCGCAGCCAAGCAGGCGGCCCAACCCGCGCCCAAACCCGACGCGCCGTCCAATCCGCTACGCACTGCGGCGACAGCGGCCAAATTCCGCGCGGCCAACGCCTACAACAACGCCAACCGATGAACGAACCTACTTCGCGGGGAGCGGTCATCCGCTCCATTGCCGCGAGAATTCGGGGCCGTCGTGAGATCAATACCACGCGACGGTCCCGAACTTTTCCCGCACCCGGCAAACCGGATCATGCAGGCACGCCCCGCGGGGAGACGGTTTCATATTCCGGGCAGCGCCCGGTCCCCAGCGACGCATAGACGGTCATTTACAACACATTCGGCATATGTCACTTTGCCGCCATATGGTTGACTCCCCAGTGCGCGTGCTCCACGTGATCAAATCCCTGGGCCTGGGCGGCACGGAAAAGGTCATGCAGTTGTTCGTGACCAACCTCGACCCGACCCGCTTCACCACGGCGGCATACAGCCCGACGGACGGCGTGCGCGCCGCGCAGATCCGCGCGGCGAACGTCGATACCTTCATCGGCGGCGACCTGCTCGCCATACTCGACCATTTCCGGCCTCATATCGCGCATGTGCACCGCGCCGGGTGGCCCGAGCCGGACCTGCTCGTGCCGCTCAAACGTGCCCGGGTGCCCGTGGTGGTGGAGACCAACGTCTTCGGCCGCCACGACCCCAGCCCTCTGGGAGCGATCATCGACCATACCCTGTTCGTTTCGCATTTCTGCCTGGATAGGTTTTCCCGAACCACGGGCATCGCCCCCAATCCCGAACGCTACAGCTACCTGTACAACCCGGTGAACACGGATTTCTTTGCCCGGGCAGCTCGGACGGACCGGGACTTTTCCCGCCCGGCCGCCGGGCGCATCTCCCGGCCCGACCCCGGCAAGTGGTCCCGGCTGGCCCTGGATTTCCTGCCCGGTATAGTGCGCGACCTGCCGGACTTCCGCTACCATATCATCGGGGCCATTCCCGAGGCCGTGGATTTCGTCCGCACCCACGACCTGGAGAAGAACGTCCGCTTCCACGCCCCGGTGGAGACCGACGCTCAAATCGCCGCCTTCCTGGACGGCGTCTCGGTCCTGGCCCACGCCAACGACACGGGCGAATCCTTCGGGCTGGTCATCGCCGAGGCCATGGCCTGCGGCCTGCCCGTCATCACCCATCCAAGCCAGGGACTGCGCGACAACGGACAACTCGAACTGGTGGAGCACGGCGTCACCGGACTTGTGGCCCGCAACGCGGAAGAGTATGCAGGAGCCCTCAAGTACTTGTTTTCCCACCCGGACGAAGCCGAACGTATGGGACGGGCAGGAAGGGACAAGGCCACGCGTCTGTTCCGCATGCAAACCGTCGCCCGCAAGCTCGAAACCACGTACCTGGAACTGCTCCGGCGCAAAGGAATCCTGCAATGAATAACGACTTGATCAAGAAATATACCGCCGCCGTCCTGGAATTCGCCTTTCGGGGCCACGCCGCCGCACCGGCCGATTTCCCGGCCCCGAACGACACGGCGTCCTTTGCCGAACGCTCCCTGCGCATCCTGGACAAAAGCGGGAACGAAACCCTGGTCCTGTTCGGCCTGGGGAGCGGCGAGCACGCCCTGGCCCTGGCCGCCGGATTGCCCGGATCGGCCCGGCTGATCGTCTGCGAGACCGACCCGGAGACGGCGCGCGCCTTCCTGACCACCCGCCCCGAATGGAATGGACCCGATTCGCGGACCCTGGTGTTGGCCGATACCTCGCCATGGGCGCACCTCTACCTCCTGGCCATGAGCGGAGTCCGTCCGGACAACGCCGCCCTGGCCCTGAACCCGTCCCTGGCCGAGGATGAACGCGCCCGGTACCGCAACCTCCAGCGCCTGTTCATGAGAGCGAAACCGCACCAGGCCCTGAACAGCTCGTACCTGAGCCACGTGGGCGTCCAGGCCCCGGACCTGTCGGTGGGCGTGATCCTGTCCCCGGACGAGCCCGGACTCGATGAATTCTTTGCCCAGTTCCCGGACTGGACCCGCGAAGTGATCGTGGTCTGGGACGCAAAAACCCCGCCCGAACGCGACTTTGCCTGCGCCGCGCCGGTCCGCCACCTGGCCCGCCCCCTGGACGACTTCGCCTCCCAACGCAACCACGCGCTCGCCGAATGCGCGGGCGATTGGGTGCTGTTCCTGGACGGCGACGAACGATTCAGCGAGGATGTCTGGGGCCTGCTCACGGCCTGCATGCTGGTGAAACGGCTCGAAGCCTGCTGGTTCCCGCGCATGACCCTGTACCCGGACGAAACCCGGTGCAAGGCGGGCTACGGGCTGTGGCCCGACCTGCAACTACGCCTCTTCCGCAACCAGGACGGTGTGCGCTTCACCCGGCCCGTGCATGAACGACTGACCGGCTTGACCGGCCGCACGGCCCTGGTCCTAGACGCGCCCATCCTGCATTACAGCCGCCTGACCAAATCCCCGGACACGCTGGCGGCCAAGCTCAAACGATTCGACGCGGCCTCGGACGGACACGTCCGGCACATGCTCAACGACGATTATCCGACCATCCCGCGCGCCCTGTTGTCCGAAGCGACCTTCCTGGTGGGTTCCCTGTCCATGTTGCTGTTGGAGGAAAACCCGGCCTGACGGTGCAGTCCATTGCAGACAGCTTGATTCTGACCTACAAAATGTATACGACCGATCATCGATGATATTCATGTCCTTCAAGGAACCACGATGCAAATAACATGTCCCGAATGCAGATTCACCCGCGAGGTAGACGAGAACAAGATTCCCGCCCGCTCGCAGGTGGCTACTTGTCCGAAATGCCAGACAAAATTCAAATTCCGCAACCTGCCGGAAGAAGAATTTCTCATTGAGGAACCCGAACCGGCCACCCAGCCCAAGGCCGCTGCCGAGACCCCGCCCGCGACCGAAGAGGCGCCCCGCGGCGAACCGCTTTCCCGGCCCGAGCCCGAAGACAAAGCCTTCCCGGACCTGCCTGCGGCGGAGGACGACGACGAGCTGTGGCGGCGTCTACACACCATGACCCCGCCCGACAAGCCCCGCACCGCGCGAAGCGAACCCGCCGACGAGCACTACGACGAGCCCCTCGAAGGAATCGGCGACCAGCCGGAACCGCCCCAACAGGAGCAACAGCCCGTGCCCGGCTGGACCGGCGAATTCAACGAGGACTTCCCCGATCCCATGCAGGGGGAATTCCAGGACGACGAGAACGACGAGACGCCCATGCAGGTGCCGCCGCCCTTCGAACAGCTGGACCGCTACGGCTTCT
Source organism: Desulfovibrio sp. Huiquan2017 (assembly GCF_017351175.1). Taxonomy (NCBI): domain Bacteria; kingdom Pseudomonadati; phylum Thermodesulfobacteriota; class Desulfovibrionia; order Desulfovibrionales; family Desulfovibrionaceae; genus Desulfovibrio; species Desulfovibrio sp. Huiquan2017. Next base: position 120,428 of record NZ_JAFMPN010000010.1, read on the forward strand.
TCCATGGCCTGTTTCTGACCCTGAAGCTGGTCCTGTTCTCGCCGCGCCTGTTCTTTTCGGTCATGCCCGTGGGCAACGGATTGTCCAAGCCGTTGACCTTCGCCATCCTGATCTCCCTGATCCAGACCGTGGCCCAGTACGCCTGGGGCGTGGCCGGGCTGACCCCGGGCGTGGACGTCACCGGACAGGGCTTCCAGACCGTGCCCTACGACGCCACCAACGGCCTGTTCGAGTTGTTGCTCACCCCGGCCTTCGTGGCCCTGTCCCTGTTCGTCATCGCCGGTTTCTACCACGCCATTCTCAACGCGCTCAAGGCTGGCAACAAGGGGTTCGAGGGGTCGTTCCGGGCCGTGGCCTACGCCTACGCGCCCATGATGACCGGGATCATCCCCATGTTCACCGTGGGATTCATGGCGGCCTGGATGTTCCTCTACGCCCTGTGGGGGTTGGTCCTGACCGCCATCGGCCTGAAATACATCCACAAGACAAGCTACACGAAGGTCATCCCCGTGCTCCTGCTGCCTCTGCTGTTGGGCATGATCATGGCCCTGCTCATGCTCAAGGGGCAGATGCCGACCGTCTAGGGGAGGAGGGCTCATGACCGGCTGGTTCAAACGCAGAATCGAGACATGGAAGGCCCAGCGCAAGCTGGCCCGCCAGACCGACCCGCGCACATTCAAAAAAATGGCCATGGAAATCCGCGACCTGGCCTTGCTCGCCTCCCAACTCAACCCGCGCGAGCCCGACATACACAAGCTCATCCGCAGCGTCATCGTCGAGATGGAGCGGCTTTCGGATCTGGCCGACCGGCCCGAATTCCGAAAGCTCTCCACCGGCAAGAAACTGCTCCTCAGACAAGGACTCCAGGAGTCGCGCGAGCAACTCCTGGAGTCCATCGAGTCCGCGCCTTCCCCCACCCAGACCCTCCAATAGCATCACCGGCACACATATTGCTTTAATTCCATCGAGTATTCCGGCCCCGCCGCAACCCCGGCGGGAAGCCCGGACGATTTCAACCATCAGCCGGTGAACGATATGAAAAAAACTTTTCTTTTCAGCTTATTGCTGCTTATTTCCGCGTGTTCTCACGTGGACCTGTCCCTGACCGACCAGACCAAGGTCTACACCGACGCGCCCGTCAGGAAATCGGCGCTCCAGGTGGCGGTCCACCCCCGGGGCAAGCAGTACACGCCCCTGACCGCCTACTTCCACCCCTTCATCATCCAGCAGGAAAATGCGGACCACACCGCCCTGTCCACCTCCTTCACGCAGATATTCTTCAACGCCTGGACCGAGGAACGCCTTTTCTCGACCATGGAACTGGCCCCGGGCTACGGCTACCAGGGATATTCCTCGGCCCTGGAATCGGCCCGCCGGCGGGGCGCGGACCTGCTGGTCATGGGCCGGGTCCCCTATTTTTATGACGGCACGACCCTGGACGACTCGGCCGTGACCATCCAGGTGGACATTTACGCCGCAGGCAGCGGGACCTTGCTCTGGACCATGCTCCAATCCGCGCGCATCGAGCAGCGCAATCCCGAGGACTACATCTATTTCGTTCACGAAACGCGCATGTCCCACAGCCCCTTCAACCAGATCGTCCGGGCCATAGCCAAGGACATGACCATCCCGCTCAAGGCGTGGCTGCCCGACCCCGACGCGAACTACCCCTATGTCTCCACCCCCGAAGCGGTAAAGACCGAGCTCTCGGCGGACCCGGTCATCGGCGTGCAGGAACGAAATCTCCCGCCCGAAACGGGCGCGGCACCCCAGGCCGCCGGGCAATCCAAGAAAACCGGCACCCGGACCCCGGCCGCCAAAACCGGACAGGACGGAGAGGAAACACCCCGGCCGGCCATCTCGGGCGTGGACCTGAACATCCGATTCGACTTCGACAAGGCGACCATCAAGCCCGAGTCCAGCGGCGTGCTCGACGCCCTGGGCGAAACCCTGAACTCGCCCGAGTTCAAAGGACGCAGCATCGTGGTGGGCGGACATACCGACGCCTCAGGCGACGCCGCATACAACCTGACCCTTTCCAAAAAACGGGCCGAAGCGGTCAAAACCTATCTGGTGGACAAGTGGCACATCAACCCGGACCTCATTGAGGCCGTGGGCTTCGGCAATTCCCGTCCCCTGACCTCCGGAGCCACGCCCGAAGATCGGCAACGAAACCGCCGAGTTGAAATCCGGATGGCGAATCAGGCCCGGCAATGACCGCTTGACTTATTGGCAATAATTCTTATCTTCAACCTCGAACACGCGACAAGGGGCCATGCCTGGCCTCTTTTTTCGTCTTTTACACCGCGCATTTTGTGTGCTACCTGAGAGACCTTCATTTCACCTGAGAGGTATATTTAATGATAGGCATTTCCAAATTGTATTGCGGCGCCGTGGAAGCTTCCGACGCCTTGCGTTACAACCGCGAATCCGGGCAGCTGCCGTCCCATCTGCTTCAATTTTCCAAAGACAAGAAGCCCGTCGTGGTCTGGAACATGACCCAGCGGTGCAACCTCAAATGTGTCCACTGCTACGCCCAGGCCATCGACCCGAGCGGGCACAAGGACCCCATCTCCACGGACCAGGCCAAGGAAATGATCGACGACCTGGCCCAGTTCGGCGCTCCGGTCCTGCTCTTCTCCGGCGGCGAACCCCTCGTCCGCGAGGATCTGGTGGACCTGGCCAAGTACGCCACGGCCCAAGGCATGCGCGCGGTCATCTCGACCAACGGCACCCTGATCACCAAGTCCAAGGCCCGCGAGCTCAAGGAAGTCGGCCTGTCCTACGTGGGCATCTCCATCGATGGCAACGAGGAGGTCCACGACAAGTTCCGGGGCGTCAAGGGCTCCTACAAAAAAGCCCTTCAGGGCGTGGAAAACTGTAAGGCCGAAGGCCTCAAGGTCGGCCTGCGCTTCACCATCAACAAGCGCAACGCCGTGGAGATTCCCCACCTGTTCGACCTCATCGAGCAAATGGACATCCCGCGCATCTGTTTTTACCATCTGGTCTATTCCGGCCGGGGCTCCGAACTGATCAAGGAAGACCTGGATCACCAGGAGACCCGCGACGTGGTCAACCTGATCATGGACCGCACCCGCGCCCTGTTCGACAAGGGATTGCCCAAGGAAGTCCTGACCGTGGACAACCACGCCGACGGCCCCCTGGTCTACTATCGACTGCTCAAAGAAGACCCCGAACGCGCCAAGGAAGTGCTCGAACTGCTCAAGTGGAACGAGGGTAATTCCTCCGGGCGCGGCATCGGCTGTATCTCCTGGGACGGCAAGGTTCACGCCGACCAGTTCATGCGTCACCACACCTTCGGCAACGTCCTGGAACGCCCCTTCTCCGAGATCTGGACCGATCCGAACATCGAACTGCTCCACAAGCTCAAGGACAAGCGCCCGCATGTGGGCGGCCGCTGCGCCGGGTGCCGCTTCCTGAACATCTGCGGCGGCAACTTCCGCGCCCGGGCCGAAGCCTACTACGGCGATTTCTGGGCCCAGGACCCCGCCTGCTATCTCTCCGACGAAGAAATCACCGGCGAGAAGCTGTAACCAATCCATCCCAAGGCCGGGGGAATCCTGAGAAAGGATTTTCCCGGCTTTTTTTCCGGACGCTCCCCTACCCGCGATTTCGAGCGCATTGTTGCACCTCCTTGCGGGATAGGTGTGGACCGGTGTAGAACGAATCAAACTGAATCTCTTTCCTGGAGCGAATCATGATACCCACGGATTTCTATCGCGGACGCAGGCTACGGACTTCGCCCGCCATGCGCGAACTGGTGCGGGAGCATGCGGTCACTGCCAACGACCTGGTCATGCTCTACTTCGTCATCGACACCGAGGACGAGAATTTCAAGAAGGAAATCCCGTCCATGCCCGGCCAATACCAGCTCTCCCTCAAGCAGTTGGAGCTCAAGGTGGCCGAGGCCGTGGACAACGGCCTCAAGGCGCTGATGCTCTTCGGCATTCCGAAGACCAAGGACGAACTGGGCTCCGGGGCCTACGACGATAACGGCATCATCCAGAAGGCCACCCGCATGATCAAGACGCGTTGGCCCGAGCTAATCATCATGGCCGACACCTGCCTGTGCGAGTACACCTCCCACGGCCACTGCGGCGTGGTCAAAAACGAATACGTCCAGAACGACCCCACCCTGAACCTGCTGGCGCGGACCGCCGTGTCCCAGGCCCGGGCCGGGGCGGACATGATCGCCCCGTCCGACATGATGGACGGCCGCGTGGCCGCCATCCGCGCCGCCCTGGACGAAGAGGGATTCATCAACGTCCCGATCGTGTCCTATGCGGTCAAATACGCTTCGGCCTTCTACGGTCCCTTCCGCGAAGCCGCCGAGGGCGCGCCCAAGTTCGGCGACCGCAAGACCTACCAGATGGATCCGCCCAACGCACGTGAGGCCATGCGCGAAGCCGCCGCCGACCTGGAGGAAGGCGCGGACATCCTCATGGTCAAGCCCGGCCAGCCCTACCTGGACATCATCCGGCTGGTCCGCGACAATTTCGACACCCCGGTGGCCGCCTACCAGGTCAGCGGGGAGTATGCCATGATCAAGGCCGCCGCCCTGAACGGCTGGGTGGACGAACAGGCCATCGTCATGGAATCCCTGGTCGCCTTCAAGCGGGCCGGGGCGGATTTGATCCTCTCCTACTTCACCGAAGACGTTCTCAAGGTATTGAAATAATATGAGCGAACACCAGAATCACCCCGGCGGTCCCATGACCGGCTGTCCGCCCGAAGGCCATCCCGGCGGACATCCCGGCGGCAAACATCCCGGCGCGGAGCACGCCCCCAAGAAATACCTGGACGACGGCGTTACGCCTATCTGCCGACTCATCGCCTGGGAAGTGACCCGGTCCTGCAACCTGGCCTGCAAACACTGCCGGGCCGAGGCGCACCCCGAGCCCTACGAAGGCGAGCTGTCAACGGCCGAGGCCAAGGCGCTCATCGACACCTTCCCGGACGTGGGCTCCCCGATTATCATCTTCACCGGCGGCGAGCCCATGATGCGGCACGACGTCTACGAACTCATCGCCTACGCCAAGGACAAGGGCATGCGCTGCGTCATGGCCCCCAACGGCACATTGATCACCCCCGAGACCGCGCAAGAAATGAAGAAAGCGGGAATCGAACGCTGCTCCATCTCCATTGATGCTCCCGAGTCCGTCCAGCACGACGAGTTCCGGGGCGAGGTCGGGGCCTTCGACGCCTCCATGCGCGGCATCCAGTACCTCAAGGACGCGGGCATCGAATTCCAGATCAACACCACGGTGACCAAGCACAACCTCCATCTGTTCAAGGACATCTTCCATCTCTGCGAACGGATCGGCGCGGCCGCCTGGCATATCTTCCTGCTCGTGCCCACGGGCCGGGCCGTCGAACTCGGCGCCGAGATCATCTCCGCCGAGGAATACGAAGACGTGCTCAACTGGTTCTACGACTTCCGCAAGACCACGAACATGCAGCTCAAGGCCACCTGCGCGCCCCACTACCACCGTATCCTGCGCCAGCGGGCCAAAGAGGAAGGCGTCCCGGTCGATTTCGAGCACTTCGGCCTGGATGCGGTTTCGCGCGGCTGCCTCGGCGGCATTGGCTTCTGCTTCATCTCCCACAGGGGCCAGGTCCAGCCGTGCGGCTACCTGGACCTCAACTGCGGCAACATCCGTGAGATTCCCTTCCCGGAGATATGGAAGAACTCCCCGCAATTCTACAACCTGCGCCATGCCGAAACCTACGACGGCAAGTGCGGCCACTGCGAATACGAAAAGGTCTGCGGCGGCTGTCGCGCCCGAGCCCAGACCATGAACGGGCACTACCTCAAAGAGGAGCCCCTGTGCTCCTACACCCCGAAGAAAAAGCCGAGGGCATGATGAGGCCTCCGGCGGCCGGGGGATGGGACCGCTTGACCTGCGGGTCGGTATTGGAAAAAAGATGGCGCGCGTCGACGTACCCGCCGAAGGCGCGATAAAAAGTTTTGAAAGGGAGTCCAGAGGGAAAACTTTTTCAAAAGTTTTCCCTCTGGCTGCCGGAGGCATCCCATGGACGCATACGACAAGCAAATACTCGATATTATCCAGTCCCATTTTCCACTGGCTTCCCGCCCCTACGAGGAGGTCGGCAAGCAGGTGGGCTTGACCGAGGCCGAGGTGCTGGAACGAATACGGGCCATGAAGGCTTCCGGGCTGATCCGGCGTATGGGAGCGAACTTCACGTCCCAGGCGCTGGGCTGGCAATCCACCCTGTGCGCAGCCTCGGTGCCCGAGGACAAGCTCGACGAGTTCGTGGCCGAGGTGAACAAGCACGACGGCGTGACGCACAACTATCTGCGCGAGAACGAGTTCAACGTCTGGTTCGCGCTCATCGCCCCGGACATGAACGCGGTGGAGGCGATCCTCGCATCCATCACCCAAGCCACGGGCATCAAGGTCCTCAATCTCCCGGCGGACAAGCTGTTCAAGATCAAAGTCGATTTCAAGATGGACAAATAGGAAGGCCGGAAGGACATGCCCAAATTGTGCAAGATTCTTCTGCTCGGGTTGGCGGCGGGCATTCTGAACGCCATTCCCATGGCCCTCATGGCCTTTCACTGGCAGGGCGTGGCCGCGATCTTGCTCCACTGGCTGGGCTTGGGTATCGTTATCGCCTACGCGCGCATGCCTTTGGAAAGCTGGGCCACGGGCATGCTCATCGCCGTGCTGACGTCCCTGCCGCTCGGCATCCTGCTCCATCCGGGCGACACACCCGGCGTGCTCCAAGTCCTCGGCATCGCTCTGGTCCTCGGCGGATTGCTCGGCTACGCGACCGAACGGCTGGTCCAGGAACAGCCCTGACGCCTCTCCCTCCGACGCAGACAGTCGCCACTTCAGACCATACGGCTTACTGCCTGTGGTGAGCGGTGGCCCCGCCTTCCAAAAAACGATTCATGATCATGCCGTAGCGGCTGACCCCGTTCTCGTCTTCACGTTTCATGTCTTCCAGTTCCGCTTGAAGCCGGGCCACCAAGAGATCGTCCACTGACGGATTAAAGGCCAGATAAAGCTCCAACGGCTTGAGTACGCAGGCCATTTCGAATTCGGCGGGATTCATGCCGATCTCCCGCAGGATGACGGGCACGGCCGTGTCCGCCTGGGTGATCAGATCCACCCGCCCGGCACGAAGCATCCGAAACTGGATCAGGGCGTTCTTGACCTTCACCTGCGTGGCTTCGGGAATTCCGAACTCGCTTGCGAGAATATGCGAGGGGCCGCTGTCGCGGACCACGCCGATACGGTAGTTGCTCAGGTCCTCGAGGCCACGGAGGGCGGCTCCGAAGGGCTTGTGCGCCACCAGCCCCAGATTGAGTTTGGCGATGGGTCCGACCCACTTGAACGCTTTCTCCCGCCGTGGGGTCCGGACCAGAGCGAAGAGTGCGGTGCCCGAAGTGGTCTCAACGGTCCTGATCGCCCTGGCCCAATTGATGTGTCGGATGTTCCCCTGCCAGACAGGCTGCCCGACGGAAGCCATCAGCTCACGAACCACATCCACGGCCATGCCGGAGATCAAGCCTTTATCTGCAATGGAGATGAAGGGAGGGACCTCGTCCACATAGAAGGTGAACGGCTGCGCCTCGGCGAATGGGAGGAGGCCGAAAAGCGTGATCGACAGCCAAGCGACAACAAATAAAATATAATAATTCAATCTAGTTATATATATTTTCTTCATATCGACGGCATGATATACCTTCACCCCGGGCGAAGTCACGGCATTTTTCCGCCCGTCCCCGGCTGGCTCCCCGGAAACCCTTGCGGTCCCGGCCGCGAGCGGGTACACCTGTGCCAGCAAAACCACCAAGCGGAGCGACGCGAATGATTCTTTCCCCCTCCATGCTTTCCTCGGACTTCGCCAACATGGAAACCGAGCTCAAGGCCCTGGAAGCAGCGGGCCTCACCTGGGTCCACCTGGATGTCATGGACGGCATGTTCGTGCCCAACATCACCTTTGGCCCGCCGATCATCAAATCCATGCGCGCCAAATCGGACCTGTTCTTTGACTGCCACCTGATGATCAACGATCCGGGCCGATATGTCGGTAACTTCGCCGATGCCGGGGCCGATCTGATCTGCGTTCACGCCGAAGCGTGCACGCACCTGGAACGGGTCTGCGCCCAGATAGCCGAGGCCGGGGCCAAACCGGCCGTGGCCCTCAATCCGCACACCCCGCCCGAGGCCATCCGCTATCTCCTGCCGCAACTGCACATGGTCCTCATCATGTCCGTGAACCCCGGTTTCGGCGGCCAGAAGTTCATCCCCTTCTGTTTGGACAAGGTCCGCGATCTGAAGGCCATGATCGACAAGGCCGGGACCGACACCCTGATCCAGATCGACGGCGGCGTGACCCTGGACAACGCGCGCGAACTGACGCGGGCAGGCGTAGACGTACTCGTATCCGGCTCGGCATTTTTCAAACACCCGCCCTACGGCGACCGGCACAAGGCGTTTCAGGACGCCTGCAAGTAACGAACAACCACGGGGCTGTCCGACAGCCCCTTTTCTTTGAGCAACATTATGGCCCTGGTCAGTTTACGAGATATTTCCATCAATTTCACCGGAACGGTACTGCTGGACAAGGTGTCCATGCAGATCGAGCCGGGCGAACGCGTCTGCCTGATCGGCCGCAACGGCGAAGGCAAGTCCACCCTGCTGTCCATCATCGAGGGCATCACTCCGCCCGACTCGGGCTCCGTGGACTATCAGCGCGGCTGCCGCGTGGCCATGCTCCCCCAGGAGGTGCCCCAGGATCTGGCGGGCACGGTCTACGACATCGCGGCCCAAGGATTGGGCAAGGTCGGAGAACACCTGGCCGCCTACCACGACGCCTCCCGCACTCTGGCGGAATCCCCCGAGCCCGGACCGGACCTGGTTAACCGCCTGGAAACGGCCCAGCACGCCCTGGAAGAGGCCGGAGGATGGCCGCACCACCAGACCATTGAGGCCGTGCTCTCGCACCTCAAGCTCGACGGCGATGCACGTTTCGCATCCCTGTCCGGCGGCACCAAACGCCGCGTGCTCCTGGCCCGCGCCCTGGTCTCGAACCCGGACCTGCTCATCCTGGACGAGCCCACCAACCATTTGGACATAGACTCCATCAATTGGCTGGAGGATTTCCTCCTGCGCCAGAATGCGGCCCTGCTCTTCGTCTCTCACGACCGCGCCTTCCTGCGCCGTCTGGCAACGCGCATCGTGGAGCTGGACCGGGGACAGCTGACCAGTTGGGAATGCGGCTACGAAACCTATTTGCAGCGCAAGGGGGATGCCCTGTCCGCCGAGGCCAAGCAGAATCACAACTTCGACCGCAAGCTGGCCGAAGAGGAGACTTGGATACGGCAGGGTATCAAGGCCCGGCGCACCCGGAACATGGGCCGCGTGCGCGACCTCATAAAGTTGCGCGAAGAGCGCGAAGCCCGGCGGGAACGGGTGGGGTCGGTCAAGATGGTCATCCAGGAGGCCGAGCGCACGGGCAAGCTGGTTCTTGAAGCCGAGCATCTCTGTTTCGGCTACGGCGACGTTCCGCTCATCGCCGATTTCTCCACCACCATCATGCGCGGCGACAAGGTCGGGCTCATCGGACCCAACGGCGCGGGAAAAACCACCCTGCTCAAAATCCTGCTCGGCGAAATCAAGCCGCAGTCGGGCTCCGTCCGTCAGGGGGTCAACCTCCAGGTCAGCTACTTCGATCAGCTCCGGGAGCAGCTCGACGAGACCCGTTCCGCCCGCTACAACGTGGCCGAAGGCAACGACTTCGTGGACATCAACGGCTACCGCTGCCACGTCATGACCCACCTGAAGAATTTTCTGTTCACCCCGGACAGGGCCAAGGTCCCCGTGGGTGTACTCTCCGGCGGCGAGCGCAACCGGCTGCTCCTGGCCCGGCTGTTCACCCGCCCGTTCAACGTCCTGATCATGGACGAACCGACCAACGACCTGGACGCCGAGACCCTGGACCTGCTGGAGGAATTGCTCATGGACTACTCCGGCACCCTGCTCCTGGTCAGCCATGACCGCGACTTCCTGAACAACGTGGTCACCTCGACCATCGGTTTCGAAGGGCATGGCGTGGTCGCCGAATATGTGGGCGGCTACGACGACTGGCTACGCCAGCGACCGTCAGCCGCGCCCGCTCCGGCCAAGACGGGCAAGCCTAAACCCGAGCCGGAACGCCCCCGGTCCGCCAAGCGGAAATTGAGCTACAAGGAAAAATTCGAACTTGAAGGGAAACGGGAGCAATTGAAGGTCATGCCCGGCCGCATCGAAGGGCTGGAGCGCGAACTCGCAACGCTGCAGGAACGCATGTCGGCGGCGGACTACTACAAGAATTCCGGCGAGATAATGGCCGATGACCAAAAACGCCTGGAAACCATTGAGTCCGATCTCGAAATCGCCTATGAGACCTGGGAAGAACTCGAAACCGCCCTTGAGGGCGTGGAGCTGGACTGATCATGAAAGCCCTGACCATACGCCATGCGGACATGGACGACCTGACCGCCTGCCATACCATCGAAGCCAACTGTTTCCCGCCCGCCGAAGCCGCCTGGGCGAGCAGCCTGCGCAACCGCATCGAGATCTATCCCGAAGGATTTCTGGTAGCCGAATGGGAAGGCAAGGTGGTCGGCCAGGTGAATGCGGGCTCCACCGACAAGGACGACATCACGGACGAGGAATTCAAGCAACTCATCGGGCACGACCCGGACGGCCGCAACATCGTCATCTTCTCCCTGTCCGTGCTCCCCGCATTCCGGCAGCGCGGCATCGCGGGCACCCTGCTCACCAACTTCATCGGGCACGCCCGGGACATGGGCAAGTCCGCAATCAAGCTCCTGTGCAAAGAACCGCTGACCGCCTTTTACGCCCGTTTCGGCTTCACCGACGACGGGCCGTCCCGGTCCACCCATGGCGGCGCGGTCTGGCACGCCATGACCCTGGTCCTGACGGATTAAAAAATCCGTCCCCACGAAAAACGAAAAGGCTGCCGGAACGATCCCGGCAGCCTTTTTTCGTCATTGGCGATGGGGTCTACCACCCCTTGGACTTGAGGATGTCGTTGACCTTTTTCTCGGTCTTCTTTTCCACGATGACCATTTTCTTGGCCTGGGCCTTTTTGATCTTGTCGGTCAGGGCGTCGATGTCCGCGGGCTTCTCCATGAAGTCCATGGCTCCGAGCTTCATGGCCTGAATGCCCGCCTCCAGAGTGGCCTGGCCGGTGAGCAGGATGACCTGCATGTCCGGGTTGGTCTTGCGGATGACCTTGAGCATGTCGATGCCGTTCATGTCCGGCATCTGCAGGTCCAGCACGATGGCGTCGAAGTCGCCCGAATTGATCGCGCTTACCGCGGCGGCGGCGTTCTCGGCCGTGGTCACGTCCATGCCTCGGATCTCCATCCGTTCGGACAGGGCTTCGAGGAATTCCACTTCGTCATCGATAAGCAGTACTTTTTCTGCCATTTTTCTATTCTCCGATTTGGTATGAATGTTGTTCTACGCGGGTGCGCCCTCGGCCGCAAGCAGCAACCGGCTGATCCCGGTTTTTTCGTCCGTCTCGACGCGGGCGCCCATGGCCCGGGCCAAGTCTGCAAACGGCTCGTCATTCTTCAGCGGAGCATCCTTTCCGGGCACGGAAAGGGAGAACGATGCGCCGCCGTCGGCGGGAGACACGGTGATGACCAACGTATCGCCCGGTTGCATGGAATCAAACGCCGCCGCCATGGAGGAGTGCAGCAGGCGCGTCAGATCAAAGGGGCACGCGGCCATGGACACGGATTCACTTTCGCCCACGGTCAGTTTGATCCGCCGCATATCGGCGAAACGGGAAGTCAGGTCCACCGCCAACTTCAAGGCTTCGATCAGGTTCACTTCGCGGACGTCCTCGTCTGTGGAGTGAGCGAACGCGTTCATGTTCCTGACGATGGCATCGCCGCGTTTGACCTGGCCCTGGATGGAGTTGGCCGCGCTTTTGAGGCGCTCCGGCTGAAGGGGCATTCCGCGCCCGGCCATGAGCGTGAGGTCCTCGATCAGCCCGGCCGCCTCGTTGATCACGGCGAACACGTTCTTGATCTCATGGGACACCGACGCACTGATGCGTCCAAAGAATCTGAGCCCTTCGCGGGTCTCGCACTGGGTTCGGCTCATGCCCCCTCCTTTGTCGTTACGCCGCCACCTTGTGAATCAGAGCGACGAGTTCCTCAAGCTGAATGGGCTTGATCAGGTAGTTGCAGCCCGCGGCGCAACCGGCCTTGAAATCCGATTCCGAGCCATGGCCGGACAGAAAGATGAACTTCATGCCCGGGTGCTTTTCCGCCAGCCGTTCCATGAGGTCCAAGCCGTTCAGCCGGGGCATTTTCATGTCCAGGACGGCCACGTCATAGGCGGTCTTGTCGGCCATTTCCATGGCCGATTCGCCGTTGTCCGTCCAGTCCGCGTCCACGTCCCGGAAGCCGAGGCGCTCGGCCATGGCGGAAACCAGTTCCACTTCATCGTCTACCAAAAGTACTTTCATGCTATGCCTTGTTCTTGTCTTCGGGCTTGGTCCCCTTGAGGGGCATGGTTATGGTGAAGGTAGTACCTTTGCCCACTTCGCTCTCCACGCTCATGGTCCCGCCCAGTTCCTGAACCAGGCCGTAGGTAATGGACAGGCCGAGCCCGGTTCCGCCGGTCTTCTTCTTGGTGGAGAAGAACGGATCGAAGATGCGCTTGATGTCCGCCTCCGGGATGCCGCAGCCGTCGTCCGCCACGGCAAAAACCAGGTGATCGCAGGCGGTATCCCGGGCCGAGATGGACAGATGGCCGCCGTCGTTCATGGCCTGGAAGGCGTTGTTCACCAGGTTGAGGAATATCTGCTGGAGCTTGCCCCGGTCCGAGATGAACGGGGGCAGGTTCTCCGGGATGTCCATTTCGATGGTGATGGAACGGTACTCGGCTTCCTTGCGCAGGAAGTCCACGACCTCGTTGGCCAGGTCCTTGAATTCGATCTCATCCATCTCCACGTCGATATGCCGGGCGAAGCTCAACAGCCGTTTGGTGATCTTGCCGCACCGGGACACGGAGTTGATGATCGAATCGATATTCCCAAGCAGGCGCTCATCGTGGGCGTACTCCTGCTTGAAAATGAACAGGTCGCGAATCAGCCCGGCCTTCTCGTTGATGATGGCCAGGGGATTGTTGATCTCGTGGGCCACGCCAGCCGCCAGCCGCCCGATGGAAGCCATGCGGTTGGTGTGCTCCATGCGGTGCAAGGTCCGCGCCCTGGTCTGGTCCGCGATGTAGATCTTGTTGACCATGTAGGTGGCCACACCCACGATGACCAGCAGGATGATCAGGATGCTCGAAATCAAAATCCAGAGCAGCTCCATGCGGATGGTCTGCAACGGCTTCATCAGTTCCCGGGTGCGCTTGACCACCAGGACGATGAACGGGCTGTCGTGGATGTAGGCGTAGCCCACGGTGTATTCCCGGCCGTCCCCGCCCCGGACCCGCTCCACGCGGGTCGTATCCGAATAGCCGGGGATGCCCAGGTCCACCTTGGTCAGCAAGGAGCCGTGCTCCTTGGACGGAGTCTGGATGAAACCGTCGCGGTCCACCACGAAGGCGTCGCCGCCGCCGGGCAGATCGAGTTGCAGGATGGAGTTGAACTGGTCCGTATCCAGGGTGGCTCGGAGCATGTAGTTCTCGCCGGTCCGATTGTCGCGCACTTTGCGCGAAACCACCAGATGCGGCTCGTCGCGGAAGCCGAGGAAGACCCGGCTGATATAGGTGCCGTGGGCCATGGCCGTGGCGAACCCCTCCTGGCCGCTGTAGTCGCGGCCGAGCAGGTCATAGGGACCTATATAGGCGACCTGCCGTCCCTTGTCGTTGATCACGCCGAGATCCACGAACCCGCCGAAGCTCTGTTGCAGAGAAGCCAACACGTTGGCCAGCTTCCGGCTATCGCGCAGGGCGTTGATGCCTTGATCCAGAACCAGGAACTCCAAGGCCTTGGTCCGTTCCTCCAGGAAGTAGGCCACGGCCCGGCGGGTGTTGGAGGTGGTTCGGGACGTGCGCAGCAGATTCTCGGATTCCAGGGAGTGCCGGGTGACGTTGTAGTCGATGAAGGCCATGACCATCAGGGGGATGAGCGCAACCAGCGCCAGCAGGATGATGGCGAAACGCCAGATGCGCCGGTAGTCGAACAGGCTCTTGCCCGCCCCGCCGCCGTCGTCCGTGTCCCAGAATTGCGGTCGTATCTTCTCAAACAGTGATGCCATGACGTCACCCGGCTCCCGCCGTTACTTTTCGGCCCTGATCTTGTCGTTGGCGGCCTTGAGCGTCTCGCTCAGGACGTCGATGTCCACGGGCTTGTGCAGATAGGCGAAGGCGCCCAACTCCATGCACACCTTGCGGTCCGCCTCCGAGCCGTGCCCGGTCAAAATGATGACCTCGATGTTCGGATGCTCGCCCTTGACGCGGCGCAGGACCTCGATGCCGTCGATGCCGGGCATCTTCAGATCGAGGATCATGACCTCGGGTTCGTCGTCGCGCACCAGGTCCAGGGCGGATTCGCCATCGTAAACCACGGCCGAACCCATGTCACGCATCATCAGCCGCTCGGACAGGGTCTGGACGAATTCACGCTCATCGTCCACGAGCAGGACTTTGGAAGGGACCTCGAAGTCCATTTTGCGGTAGATGTCGGTCTGGTGGAAGCCCTTGCCCACCTGGGCCTCCACGGCCAGGACGCCGTCCACGCCCGAGACGATGGACTTCAGCTCGCGTTCCAGCTTCTCCAACAGGAGCACGTGCTTGTTGATGGTCAGGGTGACGGTGCCCTTGTGGGCCGAGACCTGGACGCTGTGACCCTCCTTGGCGAGCACGGTCTCCACCTTGGCGGCGAGCAGGAAATCCTGCACGGCCGCGCGGGTCTTGTCCGTAACCTGGACCGCGGCATTGCCGAGCTGTTCGACGATGAGGTCTGCGCAACGATCCATGCCGGTCGAGGCCACGGGCAGGACCAGATCGTAGAGGGTGCCGGACCACGGATCGTCAACGTCGCGCAGAGCCTTGACCCAGGCGGCACGGTCCTCGTCGTCCTTGCGGATGAGCTTCAGGGCGTGTTTCTCGGCGAAGCCCTCTTCGCGTTCGGCTACGCCCACGCGCGCCTTCATGTCGGAAATAAGACAGACCTTGAGGATATGGCCGATGGCCGGGTCGGGCAATTGCGAGGCGAACCCGGGGATAACCAGGGTATCGTCCTCGACCAGCCGCTTGGCCACGGCCAGGCGCATCCAGGCGATGGCCTGCTCCTTTTCATGACTGAAGGAATTGAAGACCGAGGTCTTGGCCTGGAAGGCCCGGGCGATGCGGTCCTCGGCCATGCCCGACAGCCTGGCGGCGTCGGCCACGATCTCCTGATCGGTAACGAGGCGGCAGTTCGTGGCGTCCACGACGCGCTTGACCACCACTCCGGCTTCGCAAAACAATCCGTTGAAAACGGTAATGACTGACATATCGACTCCCTTTTAGCGCCTTTAGGCCAGGCGGCAAACGGTGGTGAGGGGACAACTATCTTCGTCGCCGTTGCGGTGCGCACTCTCGTGCGTGGCGCAGATGGCGGCCTCCATGGTGGCGTAGACGTGATCCTTGCCGATCTTCTCCAGCAGGTGGGTGCGCTCAAGCACGGCCATGACCGCCTCGTTCACGCCGCACAGAGAGATGTCCAGACCGCTGGAGCGGACCCGGTCGACAATGAGCGACAGGGCTTCCTCGCCCGAGGCGTCCATGTCGTTGATGCCGTTGGCCACGATGATGATATGCCTGAGCTTGTCGTTGCCCATCATCCGCTCGGTGATCTGGTCCTCCAGGAAGCTCGCGTTGGCAAAGAACAGCGGGCCGTCGAAACGGACCAGGGCGATGTGTTGACACTGCTTCAGGCCGAAGGCCGTGGCGTCGCGCAGGGACTCGTCCTCGCTCCGGGACAGGGTGGCCACGCGCGGACGCATGGATTTGTACAGGAAGACGAGCAGCGACAGGACCACGCCGACCATGATGCCCTTGTCCAGGTGCGGGGCAAAGGCCAGGGTGCAGACGAAGGACAGGATGGAGATGGCCCCGTCATACCACTGGGCCTTCCAGGCGTGAATGAAGCCCGAGGCGTTGATCAGCCCGATGACGGCCATCATGATGACCGCGGCCAGCACGGCCTGGGGCAGATGGTACAGGAGCGGGGTGAAGAAAAGCAGGGCGATGACGACCATGAGCGAGGTGAACACGGAGGACATGCCAGTAACCGCGCCCGCCTGGAGATTGACCGCCGAGCGAGAGAACGAACCCGAGGCCGGGTAGCTCTTGCCGCAGGCACCGATCATATTGGCCAGCCCCTGGCCGATGAGCTCCTGGTTGGGATCCAGCCGCTGGCCGGTCTTGGCGGCCATGGCCTTGGCAATGGAGATGGCCTCCATGAAGCCGAGCAGGGAAATGATCGCTGCGAACGGGATCAGGCGCAGCAGGACCTTGAGGTCCAGATTCGGCATGGAGATGGCAGGGATGCCCGAAGGGACCACGCCGACCACGGCCCCGCCGCCCATCATCTTCAGGGAAGCGGTGTCGAGCTTGGTGTTGCCGACCTTCATGCGCCAGGTCCGGCCATCGTCGGTCATGCCGGCCGGGACCGCGCCCCGCTCGAAGAAAAGCAGACCGCCGCCGGGCTGTTCCACGCCGGACATGAGCACCTCGCGCAGCTCGGTGCGCATTTCGTGGGCCTTCTCTTTGAGGGCGGTCATCTTCACGCCGATGACGTTCTGGGCATGCTGGATGTCCAGGACCTTGAGCGGGTCGCCGGAGGCCGAGGCCTCCTCCATCCGCTTGGCCATGGAAGCACGCTCAAGGGCCAGTTCATCCAGGGCGCCCACGGTGCCGTTGAAGCCGATAATGGCCTCATGCACGGCCGGAATGCGGATGGCGTCCTCTGAAATCTTGATGTCATGATTGAAACCCAGCCCCCAGGACAGAGCCGTGGTCACGACCACGGCCACCAGAACGTTGGGGATCTTGGGATTGACACGCTTGAGACCGACCATGATGCCGAAGGCGAGCACGCCCATGCCCAGGGTGGGCCAGTGCGTGTACTGAAAAGCGGACTCGACCACGCGGATGATGGTCTCGTAGTGGTGTTCGGCGCCATCGACGTAAACGCCGAACAGCTTGGAGAACTGGGACGAGGCGATGATGATGGCCGCAGCGTTGGTGAATCCGTTGACCACGGGGTGGGACAGGAAGTTGACCACCAGGCCGAGTTTGAGCACGCCGAGCAGGAATTGAAAGACGCCGACCATGAGGGCCAGCAGGATGGCGTAGGCGATGTATCCCTCGCTGCCCGCCGTGGCCAGAGGCTCAAGCGAGGCGGCGGTCATGAGGGAGACAACGGCCACGGGGCCGGTGGCCAACTGACGGCTGGAGCCGAAGAGGGCTGCCACCAGGGGCGGAAGGAAAGACGCGTACAGACCGTAGTAGGCGGGCATGCCCGCCAACTGGGCGTAGGCCATGGATTGAGGGATGAGCACCAGGGCGACGGTCAGCCCCGCGATGGCGTCGGCCCTAAACGCCGCCATGTTGTACCCTTTGAACCAGCCGATAAAGGGGAATATTCGTGAAAGCATGCAGCCTCTTCCTTGCATTACGCCTGCAACATCCTGCGACACGCCCGCATCAACTCGTTGAACAGCGCGCCCGCATCGTACAGGTTGTAGTTTTTGAACCGAACCAGACCATCAGCCATCGTGAACAGAATGAGCGCCGATTTCCTGGGTTGGACCTCCTGGCTGATGGAACCATCCTCCAGCCCCGTCACGATGGCCTTCTCGAAGATGTCCACGAGGCAATTGTAGATATCTTCAAGGTTCCCCCTGAACTCCGGGTTGGACTCGGAGAACTGGTAGAGAATGTGACGGTGCAACAGCAGGAACTTGTCTTCCATCAGGCCCGCCAGATAGAGATAGAATGAAATGACCTCCTCCGTCATCTCAAGACCGGACTTGAACGGCCTGTTCTCAAAGAACCGTTCGAACTGGTCCACTATCTCATCCCTGGTCTGCTCCAGGATCGCCAGCAACAACCCTTCTTTGGTCTTGAAATGATAGAAGATGGTCCCCTCGGCCACCCCGGTGAGGCGGGCGAGTTCCTGCCCGGACGTGTCCGTGAACCCCTTGTGCGCGAACATGAACGTGGCGGCCTTGAGGATGGATTCCTTCTTCTTCATGCCTTTGATCCTTTTTTCCCAAGCGTACCGAGTGTTCACTCAGTTTTTTCCCTCATACTTTGTAAAATCCTACAATGTCAAAAAAATCCCCAAAACTGAGTATGCACTCAGTTTCACAATCAAGGCACATAAAATTATTGAAAAAGTCGAATACCCGAAATCGGTCTTTCGAAAAGAAATGAAAAAAAGTTGCTCTGCCGCCCTGAATGCTTCTCGTCCTCCCCCTTTTCGTCCCGAGCCGTGGAGACAAAAAACCCCCTGCCCGATGTCCGGGCAGGGGGTTGCGTTGTCGGAACGAACAGGCGTCTAGCTCAGCCAGTCGTCACCCTCCTCGATGGGGGCGAACCCTCGGCGCATGGTGTTTTCGCAAACCAGACGCGGGTCCATGAACTGAAGCAGATAGTCCGGGCCGCCGGACTTGGAGCCCACGCCGGACATTTTGAAGCCGCCGAAGGCATGGCGCTCGACCAGCGCGCCCACGGAGTGCTTGTTCAGGTAGAGGTTGCCCACGCGGAATTCCCTGTAGGCCTGCTCCAAATGGTGCGGGCTGCGGGAATAGACCGCCCCTGTCAGGGCGAACTTGGTGGAATTGGCGATGGCCAGGGCCTCGTCCATGTCGGCAGCGCGCATGACGGAGAGCACCGGGCCGAAGACCTCTTCCTGGGCGATGCGGTCTTCCCGGGTGATATCCTCGACGATGGTCAGGGGCACGTAGCAACCGCCCGTGGCCTTGAGGTCGTCGGAGACCTCGCGCTTGACCAGCACCCTGCCCTCCTCCTCGGCGATCTTGACGTAGCGCAGGACGTTTTTCTGGGCAGCCTTGTCCACCACCGGCCCCATGTAATTGGCCGGGTTCTCGGCCGGGCCGAGCTTGATGGACCGGGCGGCCTCGGCCAGACGGCCGACGAAGCGGTCGTAAACGGCGTCGAGGACGATGACCCGCGAACAGGCCGAGCACTTCTGGCCCTGGAAGCCGAAGGCGGAATAGAGCACGCCGAGCACGGCCTCGTCCAGATCGGCGTCGTCGTCGATGATGGTCGCGTTCTTGCCGCCCATCTCGGCGATGACCCGCTTGCAATGCTGCTGGCCGGGCTGGGCCACGGCCGCGCGCTCCTGGATGCGCAAGCCCACTTCCATGGAGCCGGTGAAGGCGATGAGCGCCACGTCCGGGTGGTCCACCAGATGGTCGCCCATGACCGACCCCCGGCCCGGGCAATAGTTGAATACACCGTCGGGCAGCCCGGCGGCCTTCCACATGTCCACCAGGGCGCGGCCGACGCAGGAGGACGATCCGGCGGGCTTGTAGACCACGGGATTGCCGCAGACGATGGCGGCGGAGACCATGCCCACGGAGATGGCCATGGGGAAGTTCCATGGAGCTATGACCGCAGCCACGCCCTTGCCCTGATAGAAGAGATGGCTCATCTCGCCGGGAGCCCGGCCCATGCGGCGGGGCTTACCCAGACGGATCATCTCGCGGGCGTAGTATTCGAGGAAGTCGATGGCCTCGCCCACGTCGGCCTGGGCCTGATCCCATTGCTTGCCCACTTCGAGGACCTGGAGGGCGGCCATGTCGTGGACGTTGGCCTTGAGGTACTCAGCGGCTTTGAGCAGGACCTCGGCGCGCGTCTCGGGGGGCGCATCGCGCCAGGTGAAATACGCCTCGCGGGCGGCTTCCACGGCGCTGTCCACTTCGGCCACGCCCGCTTGGCAGACAGTGCCGATGATCTCTTCGGGATTGGCCGGGTTATACGAATCGAGCGTGTCGCCGGTGGTCACGTCCTTGCCGTTGATGAACAGCGGGACCTGTTTGCCCATGGCCGCGCGGAGCTTGGCGATGGACGCGGGATAGGCCTCGCGCTCGGCCGGGATCGTGAAGTCCACGGGCGGATAGTTCTTGAACCGGGGCAGCCCTTCCCCTTCCCCGGACTCGGCCTTGCACTTGCCTTCGAGCTGGCGGCGCAGGGTCTCCTGGGGATTTTCCAGAAGGCGGTCCCTGTCGGCCTCGTCGGCAAAGGTCTGCTTGAGGAAGGATTCGTTGGCCGTGTTTTCGAGCAGGCGGCGGACCAGGTAGGCCATGCCGGGCAACAGGTCGCCGTAGGGGCAGTAGAGGCGCACGCGCTTGGCCACGTTCTTGAGGCCCTTGCGCACGGGCTCGGCCATGCCGTAGAGGACCTGGAACTCGTAGCGGTCCTCGGGCACGTTCAGCTCGGCCGCGTTCTCCATGACCGCCGCAATGGTCCGGATGTTGTGCGAAGCGCAGGCGAAATGGCAGATGTCGTGGTTTTCGAGGATATAACGGGCCACGCGCTCGTGGGCCATGTCGGACTCGGGCTTGTAGGTCCAAACGGGCACGGGCCAATCGTTCTGCTTGGCCAGCACGGTCTCGTAGTCCCAATAGGCGCCCTTGACCAGCCGGATGGAAATGGGGAGGTTGACCCCGCGCGCCCAGTCGATGAGCAGGCGGACGTCTTCGTCCACGGACCGGAGGTAGGCCTGGAAAACGATGCCCAGGTGCGGGTAGTCCGGGTACTTGAGGCGCAACCGCTTGTACAGCTCCACGGTGGCTTCCTTGTACTTAAGCTGCTCCATGTCGATGCACATGAAACCGCCCATCTCCATGACCTTCCTGTAGACCGGCTCGATACTGTGGACCATGCCGTCCACAGTGCCCTCGAAGTCCACGGGCTTGGACTGGGAATAGAAGGCGGAGGGCTTGACCGCCACGTTGACCTTGGGGGCCTGGCCCCAGTCCAGGCCACCCTCGCCGCCGCCCAGCGGCTTCCACTTGTCCAATTCCTTATGGATGGCGTCCAGGACCTCCAGATAGCCGTCGCGGTAGGCGTCGGACTCCACCTCGGACACGGTGGCCTCGCCGAGCAGATCCAGGACAAAGGCGAACCCGTCCTTACGCAGTTTTTTGATGCCCTTGACCGCCTCCTTGGCCTCCTGGCCGATAATGAACTGGCGGGCCATGGATTCAATGTTGGCGCGGATGGTCTTGTGCAGGACCTTGGCCACCAGGCCGCCGCCGAACTTGGTCTTGGTCGCCCCCCACTTGAGCACGTCGGGGATGTTGGAGTCCTCGCCCGCAAAATATTCTTCGATATGGCGCGACAGGGATTCCGAGGTGTTCAGGCAGGGAAGAACATCAACGAATCTGAACATCTGGACCTTGAAATCCTCGTTCTTCATGGCCCAATCCATGACCTTTCCAGTCCACCAGCCTTTGTTGAAAACCGAAGGAGATTCGCCGGAAATGGACGTAAAAAACTCCCTGCCCCGAGCGATAATTCTCGGGTCCAGGGAGGTCGGTGTAACGGACATTGTTGGCTCCTTGCGTTCTAGTCGTTTTCGTGAGGTAGCGGTATGACCCGTGATTCCTTGACCGTGGTCAGGACGATGGTCGAATTGGTGTCCCGAACCGGCCCGAGCGTGCCGAACTTGGCCAGAGTCGCCTGCAAGGCTTCGGTGTCTTCCACCCTGACCTTGACCAGGTACGAATCCCGCCCGGCCGTGTAATGGACTTCCAGGACCTCCGGAAATTCCGCCAGCTTCTGACCGACCTCGGTGGCGCCCACCCCCTCTTCCACCCGAATGGAAGTGAAGGCCGTCAGCCCCCGGCCCAGTGCTTTGTGGTTGACAATACATTCATAGCCCTTGATGATGTCGCCCTTCCTCAACTTGCGCACGCGCTCAAGCACGGCCGAGGGAGCCTTGCCGACTTTTCGGGCTATTTCGGCATTGGAAATCTTCCCGTCTTCCTGAAGTATATTCAGTATTTCCAAATCCAGTTTGTCAATCTTTCTGATATTCATGGTATAAAGAAATAATATTCTTTCCATTTTCTGTCAAGCGCCTCGGCGCGCCCGGGCCGCCGCCCGCGCACATACGACTTTTCTTTTCCCCTTTCCTCGGATAATCTGACAAATCGATATGTTCGACCGATAATCTCGGGACATTGCAAGGAACCGCACCGCATGGCCACCACCAACAAACGCAGCCCAACCGACGCCCGGGTCGCCCTTTCCACCCGGAACGGCGGCTTGGTCCTGGCCCTGTCCGGCCGTCTGGACGCGACCGGAACCGCCGCCATCTGGAATGACGTCGTCAAAGGCGCGTCCTCGGCGGGCTTCACTCGGCTGACCGCCGACTGCGCGGGCGTGACCTACATGGACGGTTCGGGTGTGGCCCTGCTGCTCAAGCTCAAGGAACTGTGCGCCGAGAAACGGGCCGCCATAGACCTGACCAACCTGCGCGACGAGGACCGCAGGCTGATCGGCCTGACCTGGGACTCGATCCTGCCCAAGTGGCGGGACAGCGAGCGCGAACAGCGCGGGCTGGCCGAATCCCTGAGCGTGACGGGTAATGAATTGCGGCAGGGCCTCCGGGCGATGATCGCCTTTGTGGGCGAGTCTTTTTCCCTGCTCGGCCAGACGGCAGCGCATCCGACCCGGGTACGCTGGAAGGACATAATCCTCTCGTGCATCAACGTGGGCGTGGACTCCATGTTCATCATCGTGCTCATCGGCTTTCTCATGGGACTGATCCTGTCCTTCCAATCGGCCATCAGCCTCCAGCGGTTCGGCGGCGAGATATTCGTCCCCAACATGCTCGGCCTGGTCATGTTCCGCGAGATGGGACCGCTGGTCACCTCCATCCTCCTGGCAGCGCGATCCGGCTCGGCCTTCGCCGCCGAGATCGGGACCATGAAGATCAACGAGGAACTGGACGCCCTGACCACCATGGGACTCTCGCCCATGCGCTTCCTGGTGGTCCCCAAACTGCTGGCAACCATGTGCATGGTTCCCCTGATGACCATGTTCTTCAATCTGGCCAGCCTGGTGGGCGGCGCCCTGGTCATGCTCTCCATGGGCTACCCCCTGGTTACCTTCACCTCGCGCGTCTTCGCCAACGTGAGCGCAACCGACTTCTGGGGCGGCATGGCCAAGGGGTTGGTCTTCAGCTTTCTGGTGGCGGGCATCGGCTGCCTGCGCGGCATGCAGACCCGGTCCGGGGCCAGCGCAGTGGGACTGTCCACCACCAGCGCCGTGGTCTCGGGCATCATCCTCATAGCCTTCGCCGACGGCCTGTTCGCCGTGGCGTACTATTATTTAGGAATATAGGCGGGCGCCATGGCGGACAATATCCCGGTCATCAGCGTGCGCAACCTGACCTGCGGCTATGACGGCGTGGTCATCGTGGACAACGCGACCTTCGACATCCGCCGGGGCGAGGTCTTCATCATCCTCGGTGGTTCGGGCTGCGGCAAGTCCACCCTGCTCAAGAACATGATCGGCCTGATCGAGCCCATGGCGGGCCAGATATTCTTCGACGGAGAGGAGCTGACGGCCGCCTCGGACGAGATGCGCCAGACGATCATCCGCAAGTTCGGGGTGATGTACCAGATGGGCGCCCTGTTCGGCTCCATGTCCGTACTCCAGAACATCATGCTGCCCCTTGAGGAATTCACGGACCTGCCCGCTGACGCCATCGAGATCATCGCCAAGTCCAAGCTGGCCATGGTGGACATGGAAAAGGCGGCTTACAAAATGCCTGCCGCCCTGTCCGGGGGCATGAAGAAACGCGCGGCCATCGCCCGCGCCATGGCGCTCGACCCCCGCATCCTCTTCTTGGACGAGCCCGGCGCGGGACTTGATCCCATCTCCAGCGCGATCCTGGACGAGCTCATCCTCGACCTCGCCAAGAACCTGGGCATCACCTTCGTCATCGTCACCCATGAGCTCGAAAGCATTTACAAAATAGCGGATCGAGTTATCATGCTCGACAAGGATGTCAAATCCATCGTGGCCGAAGGCGACCCACGCGTGCTGCGCGACACATCGGAAAACCCGTTCGTCAAACGCTTTTTTCTCCGGCAACCCGACATCGACATCCCCGGCCACGGTCCGGACGGACAACCGGCAGCCCAAGGATAGGTAATGATACGCAAAAGAGACTACTTCAAGCTCGGCCTGTACATAGTTCTCGGCACCGGCATGCTCCTGGCGGTCGTGGTCATCCTCGGAGCCGGGCACTATTTCCAGACCACCTTCCCCATGGAGACCTATTTCGACGAATCGGTCAACGGGCTTTCCGTGGGCTCCCCGGTGAAACTGCGCGGCGTTCAGGTGGGCCGCGTGGCCGAAATCAACTTCGTATCCAACATCTACCACAACGCCAAATCGCCCCAGTCGCGCTACGTCTACGTCCGTTGCGAGATCAACCCGGACCTGTTCCGGGAGATGACCGACAAAGAGTTCATCTCCCATGTCGAGACGGAAGCCAAGCGCGGCATGCGCATCAGGCCCACTTCGCTCGGCCTGACCGGCCAACTCTTCCTGAACACGGTCTACCAGGACCCCAAGAATAATCCGCCCCTGGGCATCAGCTGGACCCCGGAATACGCGTACATTCCGGCCGTGCCCTCCACCTTGAGCCGGGTCGAGGAGGCCGTGACCAACATCAGCAAGACTCTGAGCGGCCTGAAACAGGAAGACCTCGAATCAATCATCACGGATGTCAAATCCATCGTCGGAACGCTCAATGACTTCATGAAGACCGAGGGCGGCCGGGAAGCGGGCAATCGCCTGCTCGCCATCCTCCAGTCCACCCAGGGCATCCTGGCCCAGACCGACAAGTTGCTCGGCGATCCGGCGACCAAGACCCTCATCCCGCATGCGGCCTCCATCCTGTCCAACGTCGATCGCATCACCACCGAATCGGCGGACGACATCATCAAGGCTGCTTCCGAGACCCGGCAGGCCATCGCCAGCTTCAAGCAGGCCTCCCAGGTCCTGAGCAAGACCCTGACCGACCCGCGCATGGACAAGGCCATGGGCGAGATCGCCCCATCCCTGGAAAACATCTCCAAGGCCTCGACTGACCTGGCCGCCGCAGTATCCAAGGTCCATGCCCTGGTCAACCGCCTCAACGGCGTGCTCGCCTCCCAGGAGGCCAACGTCCGGTCCATCGTCGAGGATACCAGGGAAGCCATGCAGAACGTCAAGGAACTCACGGACGAGGCCAAACGGTACCCGTCCGGCATGATATTCGGCAACCCGCCGAGCAAATCCAATCCCGAAGGCAACTAGGCGGTACCCGTCATGAAACGACACGCCATCCTCATCGCACTCCTGGTCACGGCCCTGGCCGCTTCGGCCTGCGTCAAGCTGGGCGCCCGGCCCCTGGAAAAACGGTACTATCAGATAGCCCCCGCGCGCACCGCCACCAAGGCGGCCGCACCCCGCAAACTCGTGCTCATGGTCCGGCGGCTGTCCGTCTCGGACCTCTACAACACCCGCGAGCTGGTCTACCGATCCCCCGAGGAACGCATCGACTCCGACTTCTACAACCTCTTCTTCGTCAGCCCGTCCAACATGCTGACCACGGAACTGCGCCGTTGGCTGCGCGAATCCGGGCAGTTTAAGCACATCATCGAGCCGGGCAGCATCGCCGTGCCCGATCTGACCCTGGAGGGTACGGTCAACGCCCTGTACGGCGACTACACCTCCGACCGGCCCGCCGCCGTGGTCGAGATGCAGTTTTTCGCGGTGGACGAGTCCACGGCCGAAAACGATATCGTCTTCTCCGGCTCCTACGCCGAACGCGTCCCCCTTGCCGACAGCTCCCCACAGGCCCTGGTCAAAGCCTTGACCCAGGGCGTGGAAGCCGTGTTCACTTCCCTTGAATCCGACCTGGCCGCCGCGCCGCTCAAAAACTGATGGCCAAAAAATCAACATACCGTCCCGAGGAATTCGACGAGATCGACGACCGCCCGAGCCGCTCTCAGCTCAAACGCGACATGGCCGCCCTGCAACAGCTCGGGGCCGACCTGGCCGCCTTGGGCGACAAAGTCGTCAAAGAGGCGGGCCTGCCTCCGGAAGTGGAAAAGGCCCTGCTGCTCATCAAAACCATCACCAAGCACGAGGCCAGACGCCGCCACATGCAGTACGTGGGCAAACTCATGCGCACCTTCGACACCTCCCGCGTCCGCGACCTGGTCGAAGCCGCCCAACTCGGCCACACGGTCAAGACCGAGGCCTTCAAGCGCGTCGAAGCCCTGCGCGACCGTCTCTTGGGTGGCGACGACGACCTGCTGCAAGAGTTGTTCGACAATCACCCCGACCAAGGCCAGCGCCTCCGCCAACTGACCCTCGGCGCGCGCCGCGAAAAAGCGGCGGGCAAACCCCCTCGGGATGCCAGGGCCCTCTTCCGCCTGCTGCGCGACCTCCAGGGCGAAGCATAGCCCTTCCGACGACCGGGAAACAAAAAAAAACAACCCCATGGGTCTTGACGGCGGGGGTTGAGGGATTATTTTGTATCATTGAATAAATGACGGCCTGATCCGCCGCACGCAAGGAGATACAGAGATGGTTATCCATGAATACGCCGGCATCGTCACCGAGTTGCCCGACAGAGACTGCCCGCACTGTGGCAAGCGGCTGGACGCCTGGCTCGCACCCCCCGAAACCGGTTGGGGTGTCATCCTCATCTGCAACAACAACAATTGCCCGCACTACCTCGGTTCCGAGGGAGACATACTGAACAAGCGCGACGATTCCCACCTGGGCTGCCGCTATGCCGAAAACCCGGACAACGGCTTCAAGCCCGTCAACGTCCTGGCCGTCTGCCCCCACTAGGGCAAACATTTCATAGAACACCGTGAAAAGGGTCCGGCGAAAGCGGGGCCCTTTTCACGTTTCGGCCACCGGACGCCGATGATCTCCATCCGAATAAATGATGGCGGACGCCATTCCCATCACCTGGCAACAATGGTAGATGATCCGATCACATCCGCAGGAGTCGCATATGGTTATCGCTGAAGGAAAAACAAGGGCATTACTGGCGCTGTGGGCGGCAGTCATGCTCTGGGCCAGTTCGTTTATCGTGCTCAAGATCGCCTTTCAGCGCTTCGATCCCATGGTGGTCATCTTCGGCCGCATGTTCATCGCTTCCCTCTGCTTCCTGCTGGTCTTCAAGAGCCTGCGCAAGATCGACTACCGCCCCGGGGATTGGAAACTGCTGGCCTTCATGGGCATTTGCGAACCAGGGTTCTACTTCGTATTCGAGGCCCTGGCCCTGACCTACACGGACGCCTCCCAGGCCGGAATGATCTGCGCTCTGCTGCCCCTCATGGTGGCCGTGGCCGCGCGCCTGATCCTGAAAGACCCCCTGACCCGCCGGACCATCACCGGATTCAGCCTGGCCATCGTCGGGGCCGTGATCCTGTCGAGCGCAGCCGAGGCCACGGCGACGGCGACCAACCCGACGCTCGGCAACTTCTTGGAATTCCTGGCCATGATTTGCGCCTGTGGGTACATGATATCGCTGAAGAAGCTGACCCCGCGCTACAATCCGTGGTTCCTGACCATGATCCAGGCCTTCACGGGCTCGCTGTTCTATTTCCCGCTGCTCTTCCTGCCCTCCACCGAGCTGCCCACCGCCTTCGACGCCATGGGCGTGATATCCATCCTCTACCTGGGCGTGTTCGTGACCATCGGGGCTTACGGTATGTACAACTACGGCATGTCCAAGATCCCGGCGGCCCAGGCCTCGGCCTTCATCAACCTCATTCCGGTGATCACCCTGATCCTGGGGCTGGTCCTGCTGGACGAACGACTCAACTGGATGCAGTACACGGCCTCGGCCCTGGTCGTCGTCGGCGTGTACGTCAGCCAGGAGAAACGGGCCAAGACGCCCGCTCCCACCGCCTAGAGGCCGATGAAGATATCCTCCCGGTCGCAGCCCGCCTCGGCCAACAACCGGGAAACCGCCCCCATTCCCGCCTCGCCCACATCCAGGCTGTAGTCCGTAACGAAGGTCTCGATGTGCGTGCGGATGACGTCCTCGCTCAATTCCTGGGCGTGGGCGCGAATATAATCACACCCGGCCTCGGGTTCGTTGCGGGCGAAGAGCAGGCTCTGCCGAATGGCCTCGTTCATGCGCCGGGCAAGATCCTCGCCAAGGGATCGCCGGACGGCAATGGCTCCGAGCGGAATGGGCAGTCCCGTATGCGCTTCCCACCACACCCCCAGATCGAGCACCCGGACCAGATCGCGCTTCTGGAAAGTGAACCGCCCCTCGTGAATGACCACGCCGGCGTCCACCCGCCCGGCCTGCACTGCGGGCATAACCTCGTCGAAAACCATGGGCACGCGGTTGACCGCGATCCCAGCCTCCCGACAGCACAGCCCGAAGATCAGATTGGCCGTGGTCCGTTCGCCCGGGATGGCCACGTCGGAACCGTCCAGGGATGCGAGGGTGCGGGCCTTCCGCGCCACCAGCACCGGCCCTGCCCCGTAGCCCATGGCTCCGCCCGCGCGCAACAGCACGTACTCGTCCAGAATTCCGGCGGCCGCAGCCGTGGACACCTTGACCACGTCCAGCGCCCCGCCAGCGGCCAGCCCGTTCAGTTCCTCCACATCGGCCAGGGTCACGTCCAGCCCGCCTGGCCATGGGATGATCCCCGTGGCCAAGGCGTGAAAGATGAAGGTGTCGTTGGGACAGGGAGAATAGCCGAGAGTTAGTTTTTTTTGCATGACAACCTTCTGTTTTAACTAAATTTAGCCACCATGCTTGACACAATCCCCGCGCCCTTGTACTCATGGTGACCACCCGGTCACCACTAACGGAACCGACCGGAAAGCGCAAGTGCGGGAGCCACGGCATTGACGAAAAAAACCTTCGAGAATCTACCCGAGGAAAAACAACGGCGCGTCCTGGACGAGGCGACCGTGGAATTTGCCGAGCACGGTTACCATCAGGCGAGCGTCAACCGCATCGTCGACCGCCTAGGCATCGCCAAGGGGTCGCTGTTCAAATATTTCGGCAACAAGCAAGGACTGTTCGAGCACATCTTCAGCAGCGCTGTGACCGGGTTCAAGAAACCTCTCAAAGCCATCCGCGACACGCCCGATCTGGACTTCTTCGAACGCATGGAACAGAGCTTCCTGGCCGGAACCCGATTCGTGGACGAACACCCGAACCTGTACCACATCTACCTGAAGATGCTCTTCAACGAAAATTTCCCCCTGCGCGAGCGGTTTCTCGGCGAGATCCGCGGCGCACACGCCAAGTACCTCCGGCAACTTATCGAGGGCGGCATCCGATCCGGGCAGCTCCCGGCCTCGCTGGACGTGGACATGGCCGTGTTCACCGTGCACGCGGTCATGGACCGCTTCATCCAGGGCTATGCCGTGCCATCGTTGGACAACGGACTCGCGCCCGCCGCATCCTTGCCGGACCGGGCCCGCGCCCTGGCCGCCTTCCTGCGCCACGGCCTGGCAGACATCCCTTCACAGGAGTAACCGAATGCATCTTTTCCAAAGCGACTATTTCGCCACCCTGGGCCTGGCCGACATCCGCGACAAGGTCGAAGCACACGAGCGCCTGTCCTTCGACGACGGCGTGCGCCTGTTCCGCTGTCCCGAACCTTTGGCCGTGGGTGCCCTGGCTCACCGTGTGCGCAGCCGACTGCATGGCGACAAGACCTTCTACGTGGTCAACCGCCATGTGAACTACACCAATATCTGCGTCAACGGCTGCGTGTTCTGCGCCTACCAACGGGAAGAGGGGCAAAGCGGCGGTTTTGTCCTGACCCGCGACGACGTCCTGACCAAGCTTGCGGCCGCTGCGCTGCCGCCGCGCGAAGTCCACATCGTGGGCGGCTGCCACCCCAAGCTCGGATTAACCTATTTCGAGGACATCCTCTCCGCCGTGCACGAGCGATACCCCGATGCGGTCCTCAAATGCTTCACCGCCGTGGAGATCGCCCATTTCGCCCGGCTCGAAGGCATTGCGGCCCGGGAAGTCCTGACCCGACTCAAGGCCGCCGGACTCGGCATGCTTGCCGGAGGTGGAGCCGAGATCTTCGCCCCGGAGGTTCGCGAACGGCTCTGCCCGCGCAAGGCCACGGCGGATGAGTGGCTGTCCATCCACGAGGAGGCCCACGGCCTGGGGCTCAAAACCAATGCCACCATGCTCTTCGGGCATATCGAAACCATTGATGACCGTGTGGATCATCTTGTCCGACTGCGCGAGTCCCAGGACCGGGGAGGCGGCTATACCTGTTTCATTCCCCTGCCCTTCCTGACCAAGAACAGCCGACTGACGATCGACAATCCCCTGACCGGCCTGGAGGAACTCAAGACCATCGCGGTCTCCCGCCTGCTGTTGGACAACATCCCGCACATCAAGGCCTATTGGGTCATGCTCGGAGTCAAGCAGGCCCAGGCGGCCCTCAAGTTCGGAGCCGACGACTTCGACGGCACGGTCATCGAGGAAAAGATCGGCCACGAGGCCGGAGCCACTTCGGAACAGGGGCTGTCCCGCTCGGAATTGACAGACATGATCCGGGGCTGCGGCTGCACCCCCGTGGAGCGCGACGGTTTTTTCAACGAGGTGTAGGGCCGCTTCCGGCGGCGGATGAAGGAGGAAAGAAACCCTTTTGAAAAGGGCATCCCTTCCCCCCGCCAAGTTTTTTAGGCCGCTTCGCGGGATGGAGGAAACGGAAAGACAATGCAGGTGAGATGGATATGAACGAGCTTGAAAGCATTTATGAGAAAGTTTTGGACGGGGAGCGAATTGAGTTCGCCGAAGCCGAACGACTGTATGCCGGTGCGGATTTCCACGACCTCGGGAGGCTGGCCCACCAGGTACGACTGCGCAAGCACCCCGAGCCCATGGTCACCTACGTGGTGGACCGGAACATCAACTATTCCAATATCTGCGTTTGCTGCTGCAAATTCTGCGCGTTCTTCCGCGAACCTGGGGCCCCGGACGGATACGTACTCTCCTTCGAGGAGATCGGACGCAAGATCGACGAAACCAAGGCCCTTGGCGGCACACAAATCCTCATGCAGGGCGGACACCACCCGGATCTGCCGTTGACCTGGTATGAGGACATGCTCCGCTTCATCAAGGCCGAACACCCGGTGCACATACACGCCTTTTCCCCGCCCGAAGTGGTCTTCTGGTCCAACAAAGAAGGCATATCCGTGGCCGAGGTCATCCGGCGCCTGCGCGCGGCCGGGCTGGACTCCATCCCCGGCGGCGGGGCGGAAATCCTGGTGGACGAGGTCCGTTCCCGGGTGGCCCCGAACAAATGCCCGACCGATCAGTGGCTCGGCGTCATGGAAGAGGCCCACGCCCAGGGACTGCGCACCACCGCGACCATGATGTTCGGCCACCTGGACACCCCGGCCCAGCGGCTCGAACATCTCTTCCGCGTGCGCGAGGTCCAGGACCGCACCCACGGGTTCACGGCCTTCATCCCCTGGACCTTCCAGCCGGACCACACCGCCCTGCCCCATTGCCGCAAGCTGACCAGCGTGGAATACCTGCGCACCCTGGCCCTGTCGCGCATCGTCCTGGACAATGTGGACAACATCCAGGTCTCCTGGGTGACCATGGGGCCCAAGATCGCCCAGTTGGCCCTCTATTTCGGCGGCAACGACTTCGGTTCGACCATGATCGAGGAAAACGTGGTCAAAGCCGCGGGCGTCGCCTTCCGCCTGTCCCGTGAGGAAATTCATCGTCTGGTCGAAGCGGCCGGGTTTACCCCTCGGCAGCGGACCATGGACTACACCCTGATGGAGGAAAAATAATGTCCGTGCGTCTTGGAAAGATCGGTTATCTCAATGTCCTGCCCATCTACCACCCTCTGGAAACCGGCATCCTGCCCATGGACTGCGAGGTTACCTCCGGGCCGCCCGCCGAACTCAACCGGCTCATGGACGCGGGCCTGCTCGACGTATCCGCTGCCTCCAGCGTGGAATATGCGCGCCACGCCGACAAGTACTATCTCATCCCGGACATCGCCATCGGCAGTCGGGGACCGGTCCAGTCGGTACTGCTCCTGAGCCGCCGCCCGGTGGAGGAACTGGACCGCAAGACCATCCTGGTCAGCGCCCAGACCCATACCTCCGCCGCGCTGCTCCGCGTGCTCCAGGCCCAGCTGTGGAAGATCGAAACCGTCTTCACCACCGGCAGCGCCACCGACGTCCTCGGGACCGGAGAACGCCCCCAAGCTATCCTGTGCATCGGCGACGAGGCCTTGAACCTGCGCTATCACCCGGACTACCCCTACCGTATCGATCTGGGCGAGGCCTGGCGCGAATTGACCGGCCTGCCGTTCATTTTCGGCGTCTGGATCGTCCAGCGCGACAGTTGGGAGCGAAATCGGGAAAAGGTCCGACAGGCCGCCGAATTGCTCCTGGCGGGCAAACGATGGGGGGCGGAGAACATCGACGACGTCTGCGCCATGGCCGCCGAGGAAAGCTGCCTGAACGACGAGGAAATGTGCTCCTACTTTGACGGCCTGGTCTACGACCTCGGCCCCGAGGAGCAAAAGGGCATGCGATCCTTCTACGGAAGCCTGGTGGAAACCGGAATCATCGACCGCGCTCCGGAGCTGGTCTTCCTGCCCTGAGCCCGCTATCCGTGGAATTCCACGAAGGCCTTGAGGGCCGGGAACATATACCGTCCGCCATGATGGATGAGGTAGAATTCCCGACGTCCCTCCAGGGCCGGAGCCTTGATCTGCACCACCTCGCCGCTGTCCAGCAGGGATTGGGCGGCCAGTTTCGAGGTGAAGCACAAGCCCACGCCGTGCACCGCGTGAGCCAGGCTCTCGCAGGTCCCTTCGACCTTGCAGCGAATGTTCAGGTTCTGGAGCGAGTAGCCCGCCTTGCCCAGAGCCTCCTCCAGGACCAGCCGCGTGGCCGACCCCTTGACGCGCATGACCCACGGCAACCCCACCAGCGTGTCCATGGACGGCTCGCCATCGGCCGGCAGCCAGGGAGCACGGGGAGAGGCCACCAGAATGGTCTCGTCCCGGGCCAGAAGCTTGGTCACCAACTCATCCTCGTCGGGCCGTTTGCCCACGATCCCCACAGGCCAGTCGCCGCAGACGACCCGCCGGATAACCTCGGCCGAGTCGCCGGTGTGGACGATAAACGAGACCTCTGGATACTGGGCGGAAAAAGATTTGAGCAATTCCGGCAGGATGCTGTGCGACGGAATGGTACTGCACCCTATCTGGAGTTCGCCGACCACCCTGTCGCGCAAGACCTCGATGGCCGCTTTGGCCCGGTCCAGGTTGCGGAAGATGGTCACCATGCTCTCATAAAGGACATCACCGGCCTGGGTGGGCATGATCTTGCGCCCCAGCCGGTCGAACAGCTTGACGCCCAACTCGTCTTCAAGGTTGGCCACGTGTGAGCTGATGGTCGGCTGGGACAGGAACATGGCCTCCCCCGCCTTGGAAAAACTTTGCAGTTCATAGACCTTGCAAAACGCTTCAAGCTTTCGGATGTCCATTAAATCAATCCCATAAATAGATGTAATCTATACCTTAAGACAAAAAAAGGGCAGGCCTAAGCCTGCCCCTTTCTTTACTTATTCCGCGTCGGCCTTTTCGTCGGCTTCAGGATTTTCCTTGGCCGGTTCTTCAGGCTTTTCGGTCTTTTCGGGAGCGGCCTTGGGCGCTTCCTTCTTCTCGGCCGTCTTGGCGGGAGCCTGCGTGGGCTCTGCCTTGGCCGGAGCTTCGGCGGCAGCCTCGCCTCCCTTCCGGGTCAGCTCGATGATGACCATGGGGGCGCAGTCGCCCTTGCGGGGCTGAGCGAGCTTGACGATGCGGGTGAACCCGCCGACGCCGCTTTCAAAACGCGGGCCGATCTCGTCGAAGAGACGCTGAACCATCTGGTGGCTGCCGAGGACCTTGTAGGCCTGACGGCGTGCGTGCAGGTCGTTGCGAATGGCCAGGCTGATGAGCTTGTCTACAATGCGACGAAGTTCCTTGGCCTTGGCTTCGGTGGTACGAATCTGTTCATAGGTCAGGAGCGCGCGAGCCATGTTCTTGAGCATGGCGGCACGGTGCGTATTGGACCGATTCAGTTTGCGACCGGACTTTCTATGCCTCATTTTTCTCTTTCCTCTTCAACCATTCCTGGTATTTCTTGTCAAAATCCTCGACCGTCATGCCGAACTTCAGCGTCATGCCGTCCAGAACCCGACGGATCTCGTCCAGGGACTTGCGGCCGAAGTTCTTGGTCTTGAGCATGGTTTGCTCGGTACGCTGGACCAGTTCGCCCACCAGCTGGATGTTGGCGGCCTTCAAGCAGTTGGTGGCGCGAACCGAGAGTTCGAGCTCGTCAATGGACTTGAAGAGGTTCGGGTTCAGATCGATGGAATCGTCCTCTTCCTCATGCGTCTCGGAGGAGGATTCGTCGAAGTTGATGAACACCGAGAGCTGGTCCTTGAGGATCTTGGCGCTGTAGGCGCAGGCATCCTCGGGAGTGACGGAGCCATCGGTCCACACTTCCAGGATGAGCTTGTCGTAGTTCGTCATCTGGCCGACTCGCGCCTGTTCGACGGAGTAAGCGACCTTCTTGACGGGGGAGTAGCTGGCGTCGAGGACCATGGAGCCGATTTCGTCGGTCAGTCCTTCATGCATGTCGGCCGGGACGTACCCTTTGCCCATGCGGACTTCCAACTCCATCTTCAAGGTGCGATTTTCGGTCAGGGTGGCGATGAGCTGATCCTTGTTCAGGATGGTCACATTCTGATTTTCCTGGATCATTCCGGCCGTGACCGGCCCCTTCTTGTTGGCTTCGAGGACCAAGCGCTGAGGCTCGTCCGTGGTCATGGCTATGCGAACCTGCTTCAGGTTCAGCACTACCTCGGTCATATCCTCAAGCACCCCGGGCAGCGTGGTGAACTCATGCTGCACTCCTTCAATGGAGGCGGACACGATGGCACACCCCTGCATGGAGGAGAGGAGAACCCGGCGCATGGCGTTGCCGATGGTGGTGGCATAGCCGCGCTCCAGGGGTTCGCAGATGAATTTACCGTACGTCCTGGAGGACTTGGAGTCGCGCACGAGGGCCTCGGGCTTGACCAACTCGCTCCAATTGCGGGTGTTGATGAGTTTGTCGCCGTTCTCAATAAGCATGTAGTCCCCTATTTACTTGGAGTACAATTCGACAATCAGCTGCTCGTTGATCGGGAACTGAATGTCTTCCCGGCTCGGCATGGCCTTAACCGTGCCCTTGAAGTTGGCGCCGTCGGATTCCAACCACTCGGGGCAGCCGCGGCGGGCGATGACTTCCTGGGCCTCGTTGATCACGGGGATCTTGCGGGCTTCCTCGCGGACCTCGATGACGTCCTCAGCTTTGACCTGCATGGACGGAATGGACACGCGGCGGCCGTTGAGCTTGAAGATGCCGTGACGGACCAACTGGCGAGCCTGGTCGCGGGAATTCGCGAAGCCAAGACGATAGATAACATTGTCGAGGCGGCGCTCCAGCAGGAACAGCAGGTTGTGACCCGCCACGCCCTTCATGCCTTCAGCGCGCTTGTAGTAAGTCCGGAACTGGCCCTCAAGGATGCCGTACATGCGGCGAACCTTCTGCTTCTCGCGCAGCTGGACGGCGTAGTCGGACATCTTGTGGCGCATGCGGCCGGCGTGTCCCGGAGGATAGGGGCGCTTCTCGTAAGCGCACTTGTCGGTGTAGCAGCGATCACCCTTGAGGAAGAGCTTCTCTCCCTCGCGGCGGCACAGCTTGCATTTTGCTTCGGTATATCTTGCCACGATAATTCTCCTTAATTAGACCCTGCGGCGTTTGGGCGGCCGGCAACCATTGTGCGGGATCGGGGTGATGTCCCGGATGAAAGTAACCTTGAAGCCGACGTTATTGATGGCGCGCATGGCGGCCTCACGTCCGGAACCGGGGCCCTTGACGTAGATGCCCACAGTGCGCATGCCCGAATCCTGCGCGCGCTTGGCGGCGGCTTCGGCAGCCATCTGGGCCGCGAAAGGAGTGGACTTGCGGGAACCCTTAAAATGAGCACCGGCGGAAGCCCAGCTGACGACATTGCCTTTGACGTCGGTGAAGGTCACGATCGTGTTGTTGAACGTGGCCTTGACGTGGGCAATACCGACGGGAATATTTTTCTTCTCTTTTTTCTTCCCAGAGCGACGGGGTTTAGCCATTGCCTTAATCTCCGTTGAATAAAAGTCTTATACAACGCCCGCGCGCTCACAGGCGCACAGGCGGAAGTCGCATGTCGAGCTATTTCTTCTTACGGCCCATGACGGAACGGCGCGGCCCCTTGCGGGTACGGGCGTTGGTCTTGGACTTCTGGCCGCGAACCGGCAGGCCGCGGCGATGGCGCAGACCGCGGTAGCAGCCGATGTCCATCAGACGTTTGATGTTGGTGGTGATCTCACGACGGAGGTCACCCTCAACCTTGTGGTTGTTCTCGATCTCGACACGGATCTGGTTGACTTCATCGGCAGTGAGGTCGTCACTGCTGGTCTTCCAGTCGATCCCGGTGGTATCGAGAATCTGCAGGGCCATGGTCCGGCCAATGCCGTAAATGTACGTCAACGCGATGTCGATGCGCTTGTTCCTCGGCAGATCAACGCCAGCAATACGTGCCATAGTTCTTTCCCTCTATCCTTGACGCTGCTTATGCCGGGGGTTTTCGCAGATCACCCGCAGCACGCCGTTGCGCCGAATTACTTTGCACTTGGAACACATTTTTTTCACAGAAGGTCTGACTTTCATGACCATCTCCAATGTCTAAATAACAATAATGCCCATACCCCCCTGTCGGGGGGTGGCCTTTTTAACGAAGCTGCGTTTTATACAGCCTTTTTGAACAAAGAGCAAGCCCGAATTACAGGCCCCGAAGGAGCTAGTCGGACAGGCTCAATATTCTCGGCCCGTCGGAGGTCACGGCCACGGTGTGCTCGAAATGAGCGGCCTTGGAACCGTCTTTGGTCACCGCAGTCCAATTATCCTCAAGAATCTCCACTTCGTGTGTTCCCAGCGTGACCATCGGCTCAATGGCAAGGACCATACCGGCTTTGAGAGGAACACCGGACAGCCCCCTGGGCACAAAGTTGGGGATCTCGGGCTTCTCATGAAGATGACTGCCGATCCCATGACCTACAAAACGACGGACGATGCCCAGGCCGAACCCTTCCACGTATGACTGGATTGCCGCGGAGATGTCATACAGATTGTTTCCGGGCCGGGCCTGTTCGATCCCTATATACAGAGACTCGCGGGTTACATCCATGAGTTTCTGCGCTTCGGCGGAAACTTTGCCCACCCCGAAGGTGCGGGCCGAGTCTCCGTGGAATCCCTTGTATTCGACACCCATGTCGAAACTGACGATGTCGCCCTCCTGGAGGATGCGCTCCTCGGAGGGAAAGCCGTGCACGATCTCCTCGTTGACCGAGCAACACAGGGCGAAGGGGAACCCCTGGTAACCCAGGAAATTCGGCCTCACGCCGTGCTCGTCGCAGCGTGCGCGGCAAATATTCTCGAAGTGCATGGTGGACACGCCGGGTCTGACGTTTTCACCCAGTTCGTCGAGAATTCTCGAAACAATGCGATTGGCCTCACGCATGAGGCCAATCTCTTTATCGTTTTTGAGAAAGACGCCCCTGAACTTTTTCAAAACTAGCGCCTGCCTTTAAGTTTGTTACCTTTCCCCATCAATCCCTCGTATTGGCGGGAGATCATGTAGGACTCGATCTGGCCCATGAAATCCATGGCCACGCCGACCACGATCAGAAGCGAAGTACCGCCGAAATAGAACGGCACGCCGAACTTGCTGATCAGGAACATGGGCAGCACGCAAACCGCCGAGACATAGAAGGCGCCCCACAGGGTGATGCGGGCCAGAACCTTGTCGATGTACTCGCGGGTGCGGTTGCCGGGGCGAATGCCCGGGATGAAGCCGCCCTGCTTCTGGATGTTCTCCGCGATTCCCTTGGGATCAAACATGATCGCCGTATAGAAATAGCAGAAGAAGATGATGATTCCGATGTACAGAATGTTGTACAGGATGGAATCCGGTCTCATGTAGGCCGAGAAATCCTGCAAATACTTGTTGCTCGAAAACTGAGCAAGCGTTGCAGGGAACATCAGTATGGAAGAAGCGAAGATCGGCGGAATAACACCGGCGGTGTTGATCTTCAACGGCAGATGCGTGGTCTGCCCGCCGAACATGCGTCGTCCTTGCTGACGTTTGGCATAGTGAATGGGTATACGGCGCTGTCCGCGCTCCATGAAGACGATGAAGGCCAAAGTAGCGACCATCACCACGATCAGGATGAGCAGGATGAACAGCGAGATCTCGCCCACGGTCATCAATTGCAGGGTATTGACCACCGCGGCCGGAAGGCCGGCGATGATACCCGCGTAGATGATCAGGGAGATGCCGTTGCCGATACCTTTTTCGGTCATCTGTTCGCCCAGCCACATCAGGAACACGGTGCCTGCGGTCAGGGTCAGAATCGTCATCAGTTTGAAGCCCATGCCGGAATAAAGGACCATGGGCGCGCCCGTGGGCGAACTCATGGATTCCAGTCCGGTGGCAATGGCGAAACCCTGAACGATGGTGATGAGCACCGTACCGTACCGGGTGTATTGGGTGATCTTCTTGCGGCCGGCCTCGCCCTCCTCCTTCTGAAGCCGCTTCAGCTCGGGGCTGACGACGGTCAGAAGTTGGAGGATGATCGAGGCCGAAATGTACGGCATGATACCCAAGGCGAAGATGGACATCCGTTTGAGTCCACCGCCTGAGAACATGTCGAACACGCCGAAGAGGGTGTTCTGCGCCTGCGCGAAGAACTCGGAAAGCGCAGCACTATCGACGCCGGGAATAGGGATGTGTATGCCCAACCGGTAGACAGCGAGCAGTGCGAACGTCCAGAGCAGCTTTTTCCGCAGCTCCGGCAACCGGGCAATATTGTCAACTCCTGACATCGTCTCAGTACCCTTCCGAATCAATAGTGAGTTTACGCCTCAATGGCCTTGGCGATTCCGCCGGCCTTGGCAATCTTGTCGGCGGCCGACGCACTG
This sequence comes from Desulfovibrio sp. Huiquan2017, assembly GCF_017351175.1. Taxonomy (NCBI): domain Bacteria; kingdom Pseudomonadati; phylum Thermodesulfobacteriota; class Desulfovibrionia; order Desulfovibrionales; family Desulfovibrionaceae; genus Desulfovibrio; species Desulfovibrio sp. Huiquan2017. Next base: position 159,583 of record NZ_JAFMPN010000010.1, read on the forward strand.
AAGCGATGAGCTTCAATGGTCACGGCCTTGTCGACTTCACCGGTGCCCAACACTTTAACCGGAGCGCCGTCTTTGACGACGCCGCGCTCGTACATGTCGGACAGAGTGATCTCGTCCTTGCCTTCGAACAGGGCGATAAGTCGGCCCACGTTCACGGCTTCATATTCTTCACGGAAGGGATTCTTGAATCCGCGCTTGGGCAGGCGCCGGGCGAGGGGCATCTGGCCACCCTCAAAACCGGGACGGACACCGCCGCCGGAACGGGCGTTCTGACCCTTGTGGCCCTTGGCGGCGGTCTTGCCCCATCCGGAGCCGGATCCGCGACCTATGCGCTTGCGATTCTTATATTCTTCCGGGAAGGCGTAGAGTTCATGAAGTCTCATGATTCGGTAACCTCCACCAGGTGTCTGACCTTGTAGATCATTCCGCGGATGACAGGAGTGTCATCGTGCTCTTTGACCTGATTGATCCTGCGCAGGCCCAAGGCTTCCAGGATTTTTACCTGGTCGGGCTTGCACGCGATCTTGCTTTTGATCTGCTTGACTTTAATCACGACGATATCCTTCCTACTTTCTGGGAGTGGAGACCGACACGCCGCGCAGGGAGGAGACCTCCTCGGCGCTGCGCAGGGACTCCAGCCCGGCCATGGTGGCCCGCAACACGTTGTGCGGGTTGTTGGTCCCGATGGCCTTGGTCAGGATGTCATTGACGCCCACGGCCTCCATGATCGCACGCACGGGACCACCGGCAATGATGCCGGTGCCTCGGCTGGCGGGCTTGAGCATGACGCGGCCCGCTCCGTAGCGTCCCAAAACCTCATACGGGAGGGTACCGTCCAGCAGGGGAACATTGATCATGTTCTTCTTGGCGCGTTCACTCGCCTTGCGGATGGCTTCGGGCACTTCATTGGCCTTACCCAGGCCGTAACCCACTCCCCCTTCACCGTCACCGACGACCACCAGGCAGCTGAAGCTGAAACGGCGGCCACCCTTGACAACCTTGGCGACGCGATTGAGGTAGACGATTTTTTCAATCAATCCACTTTCATTCTGTTCCATTGTTCTTTCCCTGGTGCCTAGAATTTCAGCCCGCCTTCACGGGCGCCGTCGGCAAGGGCTTTGATCTTGCCGTGGTAGATATATCCATTCCGGTCGAAGACGCAGGTCTCGATCTGCTTGGCCAAGGCGGCGGCGGCAATCGCCTTGCCCACCTTGGTGGCAGAATCCTTATTGGCCTTCAGCGTCTCGCCATCCTTGTTCAGCACCTGAGTGCTGGTGGAGGCCAGGGTCACGCCCTTCACGTCATCGACCAACTGGGCATAGATATGCTGGTTGGAGCGATAGACGACCAGACGGGGCCGAGCTTCGGTACCGGAGATCTTCTTTCTGATGCGGGGCTTGCGACGAAGCCTCTGTGCATTCTTGCTTTTCATGACTTTACCCCTACTTGGAGCCGGACTTACCGGCCTTGCGGCGAATAATTTCGTCGAGGTACTTGATGCCCTTACCCTTGTAAGGTTCGGGCGGACGCACACGACGAATCTGGGCCGCAATTTCACCGACAAGCTGCTTGTCGATGCCCTCGATGGTCAGCTTGGCGCCTTCCACCTTGGCCTCCAGGCCGGCGGGCAGGTCGAACTCGACCGGATGGGAATACCCGACGGCCAGAACGACTTTCTTGCCCTGCACGGACACCTTGTAACCGACGCCGATGACTTCCAGGGTCTTGGAAAAGCCCTTGGTCACGCCGTCCACGCAGTTGGCGAGCAGGGTCCTACGAAGACCGTGCTGGTCGCGGGAGCGGCGGGAATCATCCGCGCGGGAAACGTACACCTTGCCATCCTCAATCTTATACCCAACGGACGAATCGACCGGGGTATTCAAGGTTCCCTTGGGACCCTTGACCTGGATTTCGGAGGCTCCGACAGACACCTCGACACCCGAAGGGATGTCGATGGGATTCTTTCCTATACGAGACATAACGGAACCTCTTTACCAGATTTCGCAGAGGAGCTCGCCGCCAACATTGGCCTCTTTGGCCTTGGCGCCCTCGAGCAGCCCCTTGGAGGTGGACACGATACAAATACCGATGCCGTTCTGGACGCGGGGGATATCAGAAGCACCAACGTATACGCGGCGACCGGGCTTGCTGACCTTACGAAGGCCAGTAATGAGCGGTTTGCCATCGGCGTACTTGAGGGTAATACTGATGTCCCTGTCCTCGACAGCGTAGTCGGCGATATAACCTTCTTCCTTCAGGATACCCGCGATGGAAGACTTCATCTTGGAAGTCGGGACGGCGACATCAGTGTGATAGGCGCCGTACGCATTCCGAATGCGGGTCAACATGTCGGCTACAGGATCAACAACAGCCATTTCATTTCTCCTTAATTACCAGCTCGCCTTGCGGACGCCGGGCAGTTCGCCGGCGAGAGCCTTGTTGCGGAAGCAGATACGACAAATGCCGTACCGCCTCAGGAAAGCCCGAGGACGGCCACAAATCGGGCAACGATTGTAAGCGCGGACCTTGAACTTGGGTTTGCGGCTTGCCTTAACGCGTAAGCTTGTTTTGGCCACTTTCCGTCCTCCTACTTTTTAAAGGGCATGCCAAGGAGGTCAAGAAGCGTCTTGCCTTCCTTGTCGGTTTTGGCCGTGGTGGTCACGGTCACGTTCATGCCCTTCACCAACTCCACCCTGTCGATGTCAAGCTCGGGGAAGATGGTGTGTTCCTTGATGCCCAGGGTGAAGTTCCCGCGACCGTCGAAACCGCGGTCGGGGATGCCGCGAAAGTCGCGGACTCGGGGCAGAGCAAAGCTCACGAGCTTGTCATAAAAGTCCCACATGCGATCTTCGCGCAGGGTCACGCGGCACCCGACAGGCTGCCCCTCGCGCAGCTTGAACTGCGCGATGGACTTCTTGGCCAGGGTGACCACGGCCTTCTGCCCGGCGATGGCGGTCAACTCGTCACAGGCGGCCTCAATGAGCTTGCTGTTCTGACTGGCAGCTCCAAGACCGATGTTCAGGGAGATCTTGACCATTTTGGGGATCTCCATGGACGAGGTGTAACCGTACTCCTTTTGGAGCTCGGGGACGACCTTTTCGTTATACAATTTTTCGAGACGTGTCATACTGATACCTATTTGAAGGTCTCGTTGCACTTCTTGCAGAAGCGCACCTTCTTGCCGTCTTCAGTCTTCTTGTACCCTACCCGCGTGGGCTTGGTGCAGGCGTCGCAAACCACAGCCACATTGGATACATGGATAGGGGCTTCCTTCTCGATAATGCCACCGGGCTGCTGGGCATACGGATTGGCCTTGGTGTGGCGCTGGACCATGTTCACCTTTTCGACCAGGACCTTGTCCTGCTTCTTAAGGATCTTCAAGACCTTGCCGACCTTTCCCTTGTCCTTCCCGGCGATGACCATGACCTTGTCGTCTTTACGGATTTTAGTCTTCATCGTCATTTCCTTACAGAACCTCGGGAGCGAGGGAAACGATCTTCATGAAACCGGCGGCACGCAGTTCGCGGGCCACGGGACCGAAGATACGGGTTCCCACGGGTTCCATGTTGTTGTTCAGCAGCACGGCGGAGTTGTTGTCGAACTTGATGTAGGAACCGTCGGGACGACCGAGCTCCTTCTTCGTGCGGACGACAACCGCCTTCATGACCGAGCCCTTCTTCACCTTGGAATGGGGCATGGCCTCCTTGACGGACACTACGATAATATCACCGACGCTGGCGTAACGGCGCTTGGAACCGCCGAGCACCTTGATGCAGGCGACTTTCTTGGCTCCAGAGTTGTCAGCCACGTCGAGATTGGATTCAACCTGAATCATATTGATTTCCTCCTAATCCCTAGACGGCTTTTTCGAGGATCTTCACCAGGTGCCAGCGCTTGCGCTTGGACATGGGCCTCGACTCGACAATCTGCACCGTATCGCCGACACCGCAGTCATTGGCCGGATCATGGGCCATGAACTTTTTGCGGCGACGGATGTACTTCTTCAGCAGCGGATGCTTCACCAGGGTCTCGACGCGGACGACGATGGTCTTGTCGGCCTTGTCGGAGATGACCAGGCCGGTCAGCAACCGCTTGTTGCCTTGGTATTTGAACTCAGCCATTTCTTACGCTCCCTGTCGTTCCCGCTGAATGGTCAGGATACGGGCGATGGTCTTCTTGACGCCGGACAGAGCCTTGGTGTTTTCCAGCTGAGCAGTCGCATGCTTAAAGCGCATGGTGAACAACTCGTGCTGGGATTCCTTCAGCTTCTCGACCAGTTTGGCGTCATCCAGTTCACGAAGTTCCTTGGAAGTCATTTACAGACCCTCCTTGACTACGATGGCCGTTTTGATCGGCAGCTTGTAGGAAGCGCGCTTGAGGGCTTCCTTGGCGAGCTCGATGTCAACGCCCTTCACTTCGTACATGATGCGGCCCGGTTTCACCGGCGCGACCCAACCGTCGGGAGCGCCTTTACCCTTACCCATGCGGACTTCCGCGGGCTTGGAGGTGACGGGGAAATCAGGGAAGATGCGGATCCAGACCTTACCGCCGCGTTTGATGTGGCGCATGATGGCCACACGGGCGGACTCAATCTGCTGGCTGGTGATCTTTCCGTGCTCCAATGCCTTCAGGCCGATATCGCCGAAGGACACTATGTTACCCCGTTGGGCCTTGCCTCTGAGGCGGCCTTTCTGCCGCTTTCTGAATTTCACTCTTTTTGGAGCAAGCATTACTGTTGTACCTCTTTGTCCAGGATCTCACCTTTGAAGATCCAGACCTTGACGCCGATTACGCCGTAGGTGGTAGCCGCCTCGGCAAAACCGTAGTCGATGTCCGCACGGAGGGTGTGCAGGGGCACACGCCCATCACGGTACCATTCGCCGCGCGCGATCTCGGCGCCGGCCAACCGGCCCGCGCACGCGACTTTGATACCCTCGGCGCCGAATTTCCTGGCAAGGCCCACCGTGCGCTTCATGGCACGGCGGAAGGCAATGCGGCGTTCGAGCTGCTGGGCAATGTTCTCAGCTACGAGCTGAGCTTCAACCTCCGGCCGACGGATCTCGTTGACCTCAATGGTGAACTCGGTTTGAAACTTGTTGCGCAATTCCTCACGCAACTTTTCTATCTCTACACCCTTGCGGCCGATGACGATACCGGGACGCGCGGTGTGGATGATCAGGCGAATCTTGCCGCCGGCCCGCTCTATCTCGATGCGGGAAACGCCGGCCTGATACAGTTTTTTCTTGACGAACTTGCGGACCTGGTCGTCCTGAAAGACGAACGCAGGATAGTCCTTTTTGCTGTACCAGCGGGACAGCCAGTTCTTGTTATACCCCAGACGAAAACCGTAAGGATGTACTTTCTGTCCCATGCTACTGTTCCTTGACTACAATGGTGATATGGCTGGTGCGCTTGCGGACACGGTAGGCGCGGCCCATGGCGCGCGGCTGAATGCGCTTCCAAGTGGGACCTTCGTTGACCACGACCGATGCGACGACCAGGGAGTCCACGTCCACGCCGGGCATCTGCTCCGCGTTGGACACGGCGGAGTACAGCACCTTGCTGAGAATGTCGGCGGGCTTCTGCGGGGTAAACCGCAGGATGTTCAGGGCATCCTCGACGCCCTTGCCCTTGATGTTCTCGGCGACGATGCGGGTCTTGCGCGGCGACACACGGATGAACTTAGCGACTGCTTTGGCTTCCATAACGTACTCCCCCTACTTCTTCTTGTCGGCGACGTGGCCGAAGTAGGTGCGGGTCGGGGAGAATTCACCCAGCTTGTGTCCGACCATGTTTTCGGTCACGAACACGGGGATGAACTTCCGGCCATTGTGGACGGCGAAGGTCATGCCGACCATCTCGGGGACGATCGTGGAACGGCGCGACCAGGTCTTGATCACGCGGCGGTCCTGATTCTCGGCGGCCACTTGTATTTTCTTGATCAGGTGACCGTCCAGGAACGGTCCCTTCTTCAGCGATCTAGGCATTGGTTATACTCCTACTTCTGGCCGCGGCGTTTGACGATGAGCTTCGAGGAAGCCTTCTTGCGGTTCCGGGTCTTGTAGCCCTTGGCCGGGGTACCCCACGGGGACACCGGATGGCGACCACCGGAACTGCGGCCCTCACCACCACCCAGCGGGTGATCGATCGGGTTCATTGCCACACCACGGACCTTCGGGCGACGGCCAAGCCAACGATTGCGTCCGGCCTTACCGATCTTGATGTTCTCGTGATGAATGTTACCAACCTGGCCGATGGTGGCGCAACAGGTGGCCAGCACCTTGCGGACTTCGCCGGAGGGCATGCGCAGCAGCGCGTACTTGCCTTCCTTGGCGATGAGCTGGGCATAGGTCCCGGCGGCGCGGCAGAACTGGCCGCCCTTGCCCGGGTACAGCTCGATGTTGTGCACGACGGTACCGGTCGGGATCTGGGTCAGAGCCATGGCGTTGCCGGGCTTGATGTCGGCGCCTTCACCGGCGGTGATGACGTCGCCCTGATTCAGGCCCACCGGGGCCAGGATGTAGCGCTTCTCGCCGTCCGCGTAATGCAGCAGGGCGATACGGGCGCTACGATTCGGATCGTATTCGATCTCGGCCACCTTGGCGGGCACGCCAAGCTTGTTCCGCTTGAAGTCGATCAGGCGATACAGGGACTTGTTGCCGCCGCCGCGACGACGCATGGTCACGCGGCCGTTATTATTGCGGCCGGCTTTCTTGGTCAGACCTTTGGTCAGCGACTTCTCGGGAGTGGTCCGGGTGATCTCCGCGAAATCGGAGATGGTCTGGAACCGGCGGCCCGGAGAAGTAGGCTTCAGCTTACGGGTTGCCATGGGTTACACTCCTTCGAAGATTTCGATTTTATCACCGGCTGCAAGTTTGACGTAGGCCTTCTTGTAACCGGGGACGCGGCCACCGGTCAGACGGCCCATGCGCTTGCGCGGCGAGGCTTTCTTGCTGACGATATTCACGGACTCGACTTTGACGTCGAAGGCTGCTTCAACGGCCTTCTTCACCTCGATCTTGTTGGAATCGGGGTGGACGTAAAAAGAGACGTGATTGGATTGCTCCTTGGCCTCGTTGGCCTTCTCGGAGACCACGGGCTTGAGCAGGACTTTCGAATAATCCATTACTTCAACCTCTCTTGAACGTCTTGGGCGGCGGACTCGAGCATAACCAGCTCGGGGTACAGCAGCACGTCGTAAACATTCAGCTTATCGGCCTCGATGACCTTGATGTGCGGCATGTTGCGCGCAGACATGGTCAGCTTCTGATCGGCGTCTTTGGCGACGATCAGGGTCTTGTTCAGGCCGAGGTTCTTGGCGACTTCGGCAAAGGCCTTGGTCTTGATCTCAGGGAGATCGATGGACTTGACCACCGTCATCTTCTCTTCGGAGACGCGGGAGGACAGGGCCATCTTCAGGGCCAGCTTGCGCACCTTCTTGTTGACCTTGAAGGCATAGTCGCGGGGCTGCGGGCCGAAAACGGTGGCACCGCCGCGCCACAGGGGCGAATTGTTGGAACCGGCGCGGGCGCGGCCCGTGCCCTTCTGGCGCCACGGCTTGCGGCCGCCGCCTGCCTTCAGAGCGCGGTTCTTGGTGGCGTGGGTGCCCTGGCGCTGGGAGGCGCGCTGGGCGCGGACGACCTGGTTGAGGATTTCGGGCATGATCTCTACCTCGAAAACCTCGGGGGCCAGCTCGAAGTCGCCCACCTTCTTGTTATTCTGATCTACAACTTGAATTTTTGCCATGACGAATACCTCTTAGCCGTTCTTGCGGATCATCACGAGGCCGTTGTTCGGGCCGGGCACTTGGCCCTTGACCACCAGGACGTTGTCCTCGGGCCTGACATCGACGATCTCAACGTTGCTCAGGGTCACGCGTGCGTTACCCATCTGGCCGGGCATCTTTTTGCCCTTCCAAACACGGCCGGGATATGTCGCGTTACCGACGGAGCCGGGGACGCGATGCACTTTCTCGGCACCGTGGGAAGCGCGGGAGCCAGCGAAGTTGTGACGCTTCATGACGCCCTGGAAACCCTTACCCTTGGAGGTACCGGTAACCTTGACCTTCTCGCCGGCGGCAAAGATGTCGACGGTGAGTTCCTGGCCCAGCTCATAGCCTTCCACGACCTCCAAAGGAAATTCCTTGAGGTGGCGGTACAGGGTGTCGCCGGCCTTGGCCATATGGCCTTTCATGGGCTTGTTCACCTTACGCTCGGGAACGGTGTCGTAACCGAGCTGCAAGGCGTTGTAGCCTTCCTTGTCCGTGGTCTTGATCTGCATCACCGCGCAGGGACCGGCCTCGATGACCGTGACGGGGCAGATGGTACCATCGTCCTTGAAAATGCGGGTCATGCCCAGCTTTCTGCCAAGCAATCCGAGAGTCTTAGCCATAACTATACTCCTAGAGCTTGATCTCGACGTCCACACCGGCGGGCAACGAAAGCTTGCCCAGGGCGTCAACAGTCTGCTGAGTGGGTTCAAGAATATCCAGAAGACGCTTGTGAATGCGCATTTCGAACTGCTCACGGGACTTCTTGTCCACGTGAACGGATTTCTGGACGGTGGTACGATGAATGTCGGTGGGCAGCGGCACGGGGCCGGCGATAGCCGCACCGGTATTCCGGGCGGTGTCAACGATCTCGGTGACAGCCTTGTCCAGAATACGGTAATCGTATGCTCTCAGTTTAATTCTGATGCGATCGCTCGCCATCGAAGCAGCCATAGTGCTTTCTCCTCAAAGGATTTATCTTTACCGCGCCCGAAAAGGAAAAGGCGCCGAATCATGCGGCGGTCGGGTTGAGTACACCCGCACCGCCGCACTGTCAAGCAAAGGGAAAATCCTAGGCTCTACGTGTTAATCGTTTCCTTTCATCAACTCTTCGGCCAAGTTGCCGGGCAACCGCTCGTAGTGGTCGAACTGCATGGTGAAGGTGGCACGGCCCTGGGTCTTGGAACGGAGGTCCGTGGCGTATCCGAACATCTCGGACAGCGGCACGAAGGACCGGATGACCTGTACGCCCGTGCGGGCTTCCATTTCGCCCACGCGGCCGCGGCGGCCGTTCAAATCGCCCATGACATCGCCGAGGTAGTCCTCGGGAGTGACCACTTCCACAGCCATGATCGGCTCAAGCAGCACCGGCTTGGCGCCTCTACAGGCTTCCTTGATGGCCAGAGAACCGGCAATGTAGAAGGCCTGCTCGCTGGAGTCCACCTCGTGGTAGGAACCAAAGACCAGCTTGACCTTCACATCGACGACCGGGAACCCGGCCACGATGCCGTTCTTCATGGCATCCCGGATGCCCTTGTCCACGGCGGGGATGTATTCCTTGGGAATCACGCCGCCCTTGATCTCGTCCACGAACTCGTAGCCCTTCTCGGGGTTGGGCTCGACTTCGATGACGACGTGGCCGTACTGGCCACGGCCACCCGACTGCTTGGCATGCTTGACATCGACCTTGTTCGGCGCGGAGATGGTCTCTCGATAAGCCACGCGGGGAGCGCCCACGTTGGCGTTCACGTTGAACTCGCGCAACAGACGGTCAACGATGATTTCGAGGTGCAACTCACCCATTCCGGCGATCAGGGTCTGTCCGGTCTCTTCGTCGCCCTTGACGCGGAAGGACGGATCCTCCTTGGCCAGCTTGACGAGAGCGGCGGACAGGGTGTCGCGGTCTGCCTTGGTCTTGGGTTCGATGGCCACTTCGATAACCGGCTCGGGGATGTCCAGGGACTCCAGAGCCACGGCGCGCTTGAGGTCGCACAGGGTATCGCCGGTGGCCATATTCTTGAGGCCGACGGCGGCGACGATGTCGCCGGCGTATGCCTCTTTGATTTCCTCACGCTTGTTGGCGTGCATTTTCAAGAGACGACCGATGCGTTCCTTCTTGCCGGTGGCCGCGTTCATGAACGTGGCACCGGACTCGATCTTACCCGAGTAGAGACGCAGGAAGGTCAAGTGACCGACGAACGGGTCGGTCATGAGCTTGAAGGCCAGCGCGGCCATGGGTGCGTCGTCGTCGCAGGGGCACTCGATGACTTCTTCGGTCTTGGGGTCCACGCCCTTCATAACCGGGATGTCCAGCGGGCTGGGCAGATAGTCCACAACGGCGTCGAGCAACGGCTGCACGCCCTTGTTCCGGAATGCGGTGCCGCACAGCACGGGACAGATGGACAGGCTCGTGGTGGCCTTGCGCACACCCTCGCGGATCTCCTCCGGGGTCAGCTCCTCTTCGGCCATGTACTTTTCGAGCAGACCCTCGTCTTCCTCGGCAACGGCCTCGATCATCTCGGCGCGCATCTCCTCGTACTGGTCCTGGAGTTCGGCCGGGATATCGGCGGTGGTGAAGCTGGCACCGTGATCCTTGTGATCATAGATATATGCCTTGCCCTCGATCAGATCGACGACACCTTCGAAAGCGTCCTCGGAACCGATGGGCAACTGCAGAGGAACAGCCTTGGCGCCCAGACGGGTCTTCATCATGTGAACGCAACGGAAGAAATCGGCGCCGATGCGGTCCATCTTGTTGACGAAGGCCATGCGGGGCACGTGATACCGCTCGGCCTGGCGCCACACGGTCTCGGACTGGGGCTCGACGCCCGCCACGGAGTCGAAGACGGCGATGGCGCCGTCCAGGACGCGCAGCGCGCGCTCGACTTCCATGGTGAAGTCCACGTGGCCCGGGGTGTCGATGATGTTGATGCGGTGCTCACGCCAGAAGCAGGTGGTAGCGGCAGACGTAATGGTAATGCCGCGCTCCTGTTCCTGTACCATCCAGTCCATGGTGGCTTCGCCGTCATGGACCTCGCCGATCTTGTGCGACACGCCGGTGTAGAACAGAATCCGCTCGGTAGTGGTAGTCTTGCCCGCATCGATGTGGGCCATGATACCAATATTTCGCTGTTTCTCTCTGGGTACTTTTCTCGCCACTTTACTCTCCGTGACTACCAGCGGTAGTGAGCGAAAGCCTTGTTAGCTTCAGCCATCTTGTGGGTGTCTTCGCGTTTCTTCACCGCGCCGCCACGGTTGTTGTAGGCGTCCAGCAGTTCACCGGACAGACGGGCAACCATGCCCTTCTCGCCGCGCCCGCGGGCGTAACCGATGGCCCAGCGAATGGCCAGGGCGGTCTGGCGGTCGGGACGGACCTCCATGGGCACCTGGTACGTGGCGCCGCCGACACGGCGGGACTTGACCTCCAAGGCCGGACGGATGTTGTCCAGGCACTTCTCGAAGGCGCGCAGAGGGTCTTCGTTGGTCTTCTCGGCCAGGATGTCGATGGCCTTGTAGAAAATTTGTTCCGCAGTGGACTTCTTGCCGTCCAACATCAGACGGTTGATGAAGCGGGTGATGAGCTTGCTGCCGTATACGGGATCCGGCAGGATCTGCCGCTTGGCGACAGGACCTTTACGAGGCATTTCTTTCTCCTTGGATTTCGGCCGGGGGGACATTATTTCGGGCAGCCTCCGCCCTACTTTGTCATCCCACCCCGGGCATTACGAAAGTGGCTAAAACCTATTTCGGGCGCTTGGTGCCGTACTTGGAACGACCGCGGCGACGATCATCGACACCGGAGGTATCGAGGGTGCCGCGAACGACGTGGTAACGGACACCGGGAAGGTCCTTCACACGGCCGCCGCGAATCAGGACCACGGAGTGTTCCTGCAGGTTGTGGCCCTCACCACCGATGTAGGCGGTGACTTCCATGCCGTTGGTCAGGCGCACGCGGGCGACCTTACGAAGCGCGGAGTTCGGCTTCTTGGGGGTCGTGGTGTACACCCTGGTGCAAACACCGCGGCGCTGAGGGCATTCCATCAGGGCCGGGGTCTTCTTCCGCTTGGGCTGCGCTTCGCGGCCTTTACGGATGAGCTGGTTAATGGTGGGCATTCATCCTCCAATCATTAGTTAATACTGTACCTCTGCGCAAGTCATGCGCAAAGAGGACCGGAAGTACTTCATTCTCCCGACTGTTGTCAAGGGCTTTCGCCCTTTACGCGGGTGTACTTCCCGATCCGGACCGGCAAAAAAGTTGGAGAGGCCAGGCCTCTCCAACCTTTTCAATCAGTTATATCAAACGCTGCCGAATCAATATTTTCGGCTGCGCTACACCGTCGGCACGTCCACCAGGAGCGGGCTTTCTTCCAACTCCTCAAGGAACTTGTCGGGGCGTTCAGGCTGGTCGGGCACGCTGATCTCGGCATCCGTATATTTGCGGAAGCCGGTTCCGGCGGGCACCAACCGGCCCACGATAACGTTTTCCTTCAGGCCGTGCAGGTGGTCGGTCTTCCCCTTCATGGAGGCTTCGGTCAGGACCTTGGTGGTTTCCTGGAACGAAGCGGCGGAGATGAAGGAGTCCGTGGACAGCGAAGCCTGAGTGATGCCCAGAACCAGGGTCTCGGCCACCGCGGGCTTGCCGCCCTCGGCCGCAACCTTGGAATTCTCCTCCATGAACCGCTGCTTGTCCACCTGTTCTCCGATGAGGAAGGAGGTGGAGCCGGGGTTCAGGATGGAGACCTTCTTGAGCATCTGGCGCACAATGATCTCAATGTGCTTATCGTTGATGTTGACGCCCTGGAAGCGGTACACATCCTGAATTTCCTCGACCAGGTAACGGGCCAGATACTTCTCGCCCTTGATCCGCAGGATGTCGTGCAGCTCCGGGGAGCCTTCGGTCAGCAGGTCGCCGGCTTCGACGAAGTCGGATTCCTGAACCGTGATGTGCTTGCCTTTGGGAATCAGGAATTCCTTGGCGTCGCCGGTTTCGGGAGTGACCACGACCTTGCGCTTGCCCTTGGTCTCGGGACCGAAGGTGACGATGCCGTCGATGGACGAAACGACGCCCAGATCCTTGGGCTTGCGCACCTCGAAGAGCTCGGCCACGCGCGGCAGACCGCCGACGATGTCCTTGGTCTTGGAGGACTCACGCGGCTTACGCGCGATGACGTCGCCCGCTCGGACCGTGTCGCCGTCCTTGACCATGAGGATGGCACCCACCGGCATGGCGAAGTTGGCGTCGATGTCGGTACCGGGCCGGTGCACGGGAGAACCGTCCTCGCCCAGCAGGGTCACGGCCGGGCGATAGTTGGTCGTCCGGTATTCCATGATGGTGAAGGACGCCTTGGAGGTGCGGTCCTCCTGGACCGTCTTGCCTTCGATGATGTCCTTGAACTTGATGACACCGGACACATCGACGATGAACGGTTCCATGTACGGATCCCATTCGGCCAGCGGAGTGCCCTTCTTGATCTCCTGTCCTTCGTCCACCAGCAGGCGCGCGCCGGACGGGAGCACGTATTTCTCGCGCTCACGGCCCTGCTCGTCCACGATGCCCACCTGGCAGCTCTTGCCGAGCACCATCTTGTCGCCGTCGGAGTTGACGACGGTGCGCATGCGCGAGGTGGTCACGCGGCCATTGTGCTGGGACTCGATGTTGGAGGACTCGATTTCCTTGGAGGCGGTACCGCCGATATGGAAGGTACGCATGGTCAACTGGGTGCCGGGCTCGCCGATGGACTGTGCGGCGATGATGCCGACGGTCTCGCCCACGTTGACCAGGTGCCCCCGAGCCAGATCCCGGCCGTAGCACATGGCGCAGACGCCGTGCTTGGACTTGCAGGTCAGGCCGGAGCGGATGATGATGGAGTTCACGCCCGAGGCGTCGAGCTTCTTGGCGTACGCATCGTCGATCATGGTGTTGGCGGGGATGACCAGTTTGCCGGTCTCCTCGTCATAGGTATCGAACATGGTCACGCGGCCCAGCACGCGTTCGGCCAGGCGCTGCTTGATCTCGCCGCCCTTGATGTAGTGAGTCAGCTCAAGCCCGTCCACGGTGCCGCAGTCGAGCTCGGACACGGTCACGTCCTGGACCACATCCACCAGGCGGCGGGTCAGGTAACCGGAGTTCGCGGTCTTGAGCGCGGTGTCGGCCAGACCCTTCCGGGCGCCGTGGGTGGAGATGAAGTACTGCAGAACCGACAGACCTTCGCGAAAGCTCGCCGTAATCGGGGTCTCGATGATCTCGCCCGAAGGCTTGGCCATGAGGCCGCGCATGCCGGCCAACTGGCGCATCTGGTCCTGGTTGCCTCGCGCGCCGGAAGTGGCCATCATGTAGATGGGGTTGAAGCTCGAATTGACTTCGGTATTACCGGTCTTGGGATCGAACAGGACGTCGGTGGACATCTCCTTCATCATTTCGTTGGAGATGTCGTTGGTCACCTTGGTCCAGACGTCGACGACCTTGTTGTATTTCTCGGTACGGGTGATGATGCCGTCCTGGAACTGGTTTTCGATCTCGTCCACTTCGGCGTTGGCCGTCGCGAGCATCTTCGGCTTGTTGTCCGGGATCTTGAGGTCCTTGACGCCGATGGTCACACCGGCGCGAGTGGCGTACTCGTAACCCAGGTCCTTGATGCGGTCGCACAGGATGACCGTGGCCTTGGTGCCCGCCAGGCGGTAGGCGCCGGAGACCAGAGCGGCGATGTTCTTCTTGTTCAACACGCAGTTGACCAGTTCGAACGGGACCTTCTCGGGCAGGATCTCGCTGACGATGATGCGGCCCGTGGTGGTCTCGACGATCTCGCCGTTCATGCGCACCTTGATGCGGGCATGGATGCCGACCACGCCGAAGTCGTGAGCCGAGATGACCTCTTCGGGACTCGAAAAGGTCATGCCCTCGCCCTTTTCAAAGGAACGCGGCGTGGTCAGGTAGTACAGCCCGAGAACGATGTCCTGGGACGGGTTGATGATCGGCGAACCGTTGGACGGGCTGAGGATGTTGTTGGAAGACATCATCAGCACGCGGCACTCGATCTGCGCCTCCACGGACAGGGGCACGTGCACGGCCATCTGGTCGCCGTCGAAGTCCGCGTTGTAGGCGGAACAGACGAGCGGATGCAGCTGGATGGCCTTGCCCTCGACGAGCAGCGGCTCGAAGGCCTGGATGCCCAGGCGGTGCAGAGTCGGAGCGCGGTTGAGCATGATCGGGTATTCGCGGACCACGTCCTCCAGGATATCCCAGACGACCAGGTCCTCGCGCTCGACCATTTTCTTGGCGGATTTGATGGTCGTGGCGATCTCGCGCTTTTCCAGCTCCGAGTAGATGAACGGCTTGAACAGTTCGAGCGCCATCTTCTTGGGCAGGCCGCACTGGTGCAGCTTAAGCTTGGGACCGACCACGATGACCGAACGGCCGGAGTAGTCAACGCGCTTGCCGAGCAGGTTCTGGCGGAACCGGCCCTGCTTGCCCTTGATCATGTCGGACAGCGACTTGAGCGGACGGCCGTTGGTGCCGGTAATGGCCCGGCCGCGACGACCGTTGTCGAACAGGGCGTCCACGGCCTCCTGCAACATGCGCTTCTCGTTGCGGATGATGATCTCGGGCGCGCCGAGTTCGAGCAGCCGCTTGAGACGGTTGTTGCGGTTGATGACACGGCGGTACAGATCGTTGAGGTCCGAGGTGGCGAAACGACCGCCGTCCAGGGGGACCAGCGGGCGCAGCTCGGGCGGGATGATGGGAATCACTTCCATGATCATCCACTCGGGCTTGTTGCCGGACTCAAGGAAGGCCTCGACGATCTTCAGCCGCTTGGTGATTTTCTTCTTCTTGGTCTGGGACCGGGTGGTCTGCGATTCCTCGCGCAGTTCGGTGCGCAAAGTCGGCAGGTCCAGGGCCTGGAGCATGGTCCGCACGGTTTCCGCGCCCATGCCCACGGTCAGGGCGTCCTCGCCGAAGTGGTCGATGACCTGGAAATACTGATCCTCGCTGACCACCTGATGCTTCTTGAGCGGGGTCTCGCCCGGATCAAGCACGATGAAGGAGTCGAAGTACAGGACCTTTTCCAGGTCGGCCATGGTGATGTCGAGCAGCGTGCCGATCTTGGACGGCAGGGTCTTCAGGAACCAGATATGCGCCACGGGCGCGGCCAGTTCGATGTGCCCCATGCGTTCGCGGCGGACCTTGGAGGCGATGACCTCAACGCCGCACTTCTCGCAGACGATGCCGCGATGCTTCATGCGCTTGTATTTGCCGCAGTTGCACTCATAGTCCTTCACCGGGCCGAAGATCTTGGCGCAAAACAGGCCGTCCCGCTCCGGTTTGAAGGTCCGGTAGTTGATGGTCTCCGGTTTCTTGACTTCACCGTAGGACCACTCCCGGATGGTTTCGGGCGCAGCTATGGATATCTGGATAGCCTTCAAATTGCGGCCTTGGGCAGCCGCGTTCGGCGCTCCACGTAAGGTGAACAGATCGTCCAACGTCATGGATATCCCCTATCGTAAAATGTTATCTCATGCCCGGCCGGTTCGAAAACCGGCCGGGCCTATTACCTTATATGCGTCCGGTCCTAGTCCACCAGCGGCCGGGGTCCCGCCGGGATGGCGGCGGGCTGCTGCGGCTGGCCGGGGCGCTTGCGGTCCTCGTAGTGCAGGGTCACGTCCAGACCCAACGACATGAGTTCCTTGACCAAGACGTTGAAGGATTCCGGCAGACCGGCTTCCAGGAAGTTGTCGCCCTTGACGATCTTCTCGTACATCTTCACGCGGCCCTGGACATCGTCGGACTTGACGGTCAGGAACTCCTGCAGAAGATAGGCGGCGCCGTAGGCCTCCAGGGCCCAGACTTCCATCTCGCCCAGCCGCTGGCCGCCAAACTGGGCCTTACCGCCCAGGGGCTGCTGCGTGACCAGGGAGTAAGGTCCGGTGGACCGGGCATGGATCTTCTCGTCAACCAGGTGGTGCAACTTGAGATAGTACATGATGCCCACGGTGACCCGGTTATGGAACGGTTCGCCGGTCCGGCCGTCATACAGGATGAACTTGCCGTCCGAGGCGAGACCGGCCTTTTCCAACCAGCCCCAGATGCCCTCTTCCGCGGCGCCGTCGAAGACCGGAGTCTTGGCGACGATGCCGTTCTTGAGCTTCTTGACCGCGTCCACGAACTCCTCGTCGGACATAGTGTCGATGAGTTCGTTCATGTCCGGGGTGGCGAGAATCGACTTGACTTCCTCACGAATGTTCTTGAGGGAGTTGTCGCTCTCTTCGAGCATCTGCTGGACCTGCTGGCCGAGCTTGCGACCCGCCATGCCCAGGTGCGTTTCCATGATCTGCCCGATGTTCATTCGGGAGGGAACGCCCAGAGGGTTCAGGACGATGTCCATGGAGGTGCCGTCTTCAAAGAACGGCATGTCCTCCTCGGGCAGAATGCAGGACACGACACCCTTGTTGCCGTGACGGCCGGCCATCTTATCGCCCACGGAGAGCTTGCGCTTCACCGCGACGTAGACCTTGACCATCTTGATGACACCCGGGGGCAGATCGTCGCCCTCGGTCACCTTCTCGCGCTTGACGTCGTAGATGTTCTTGATGAAGGCGATCTGCTGCTCGTAGTCGGCCACGATCAGCTTAAGCTGGTCGTTGGCCTCGCGGTCGAACAGACCGATGAGCTTCTTGACCGGCACGGAGTCCACGGCCTCGCGGTCGATGACTTCGCCGGTCTTGCCCAGCAAGGCCTTCTTGGGACCGGCCAGGTCCTTCTTCAGCTTGGCCCCCTCGACCACGGTCCAGACCTTTTCCCGGATCGTATCGGTCAGAGCGGCGATGTGCTTCTGCTCCTTGACGTCGAAGGCCGCCAACTCGGCGTCCTCGATGGCCTTGGTGCGGTCGTCCTTCTCGCCGGAGCGGCGGTTGAAGACCTTCACATCGACGATGGTGCCGGAGATTCCCGGCGGAACCTTGAGCGACGTATTCTTCACGTCGCGGGCCTTGTCGCCGAAGATGGCTCGCAGAAGCTTCTCTTCCGGGGTCAGCTGGGTCTCGCCCTTGGGCGTGATCTTGCCGACCATGATGTCGTCGGGCTTGATCCGGGCGCCGATGCGGATAATGCCGCATTCGTCGAGGTTCCGAAGCATTTCCTCCGACACGTTGGAGATGTCGCGGGTCACTTCCTCGGGTCCGAGCTTCGTGTCGCGGGCGACCAGCTCAAACTCCTCGATGTGGATGGAGGTGTAGACATCCTCCTTGACCATGCGCTCGGAGATGAGGACGGAGTCCTCGTAGTTGAAACCGCACCAGGGCATGAAAGCGACCAGCAGGTTCTTGCCGAGCGCGAGCTCGCCGTGATCGATGCCAGGACCGTCGGCCAGGACATCACCCTTCTTGACCCGCTGCCCGACCTGGACGCGAGGCGTCTGGCCAAAGCAGGAGTTCTGGTTGGACTTGTGCCACTTCTGCAGTTCGTAATGCTTCGAGCCGCCGCTTTCGGGGAACAGCCCGTTGTCGTAATTGATGATGATGCGTTCGGCGTCCACGTAGTGGATGACGCCGTCTTCCTTGGCCAGCACGCAGGCCCCGGAGTCGCGGGCCACAGGGCCTTCCATGTCGGTGCCGACGAGCGGCTCCTCGGCCTGGAGCAACGGCACCGCCTGGCGCATCATGTTGGAGCCCATCAGCGCGCGGTTGGCGTCGTCGTGCTCCAGGAAAGGAATCAGCGCGGCCGAGATGGAGACCGTCTGGCTCGGGCTGATGTCCATGCAGGTGACGTCTTCAGCGGCGGTCAACTGCACTTCGCCGGCCCAGCGGGCGTTGACGCGCTGGTTGACGAAAACGCCGTTCTTGTCCAGGGGAGCGTTGGCCTGGGCCACCACTTCCTTGGCTTCCTTGGAGGCGTCCATATACGTAATGACGTCGGTGATCTTCTTGTCGATCACCTTACGGTACGGGGTCTCAATGAACCCGTAGTCATTGACCTTGGCGTAGGTGGTCAGGGAAACGATCAGGCCGATATTCGGGCCTTCAGGCGTTTCGATCGGGCAGATGCGGCCGTAGTGCGAGGTATGCACGTCGCGCACTTCGAAGCCCGCGCGCTCGCGGGTCAGGCCGCCGGGTCCCAGGGCCGACAGGCGGCGCTTATGGGTGACCTCGGAAAGCGGGTTGGTCTGGTCCATGAACTGGCTGAGCTGGGAGGTTCCAAAGAACTCCTTCAACACGGCGGCAACCGGCTTGGGGTTGATCAGGTCATGGGGCATCAGAGTGGCCACTTCCTGCAGGGACATGCGCTCCTTGATGGCGCGCTCCATGCGGACCAGGCCGATGCGGTACTGGTTCTCGACCAGCTCGCCCACGGGCCGCACGCGGCGGTTGCCCAGGTGGTCGATATCGTCCGCCGGGCCGTGGGAGTCCTTCAAGCGCATCAGTTCCTTGACCGCGAGGAGAATATCCTCGTTGGTCAGGGTGCGGATGGACAGATCCACGTCCTGGTTCAGGCGGGAATTGAGCTTGTAGCGGCCCACGCTGGACAAGTCGTAGTAGTCGGAGGAGCGGAACAGATTCTCGAAGAAGCTGGCCGCGATCTCGGGCGTGGGCGGGGAGCTGGGACGCAACCTGCGGTAAATCTCGATCTGGGCGGACTCCATGTCCGTGGTCTTGTCGAGCAGCAGGGTGTCGCGCAGGGCGGAGGAAACCTCCATGCCGCGCGTGTGCAACACGTCCAGGTCCTTGATCTTGGCGTCGCGGAGCTTCTCGATGAGGTCCGGGGTCAGCTCTTCGGCGGCCTCGGCGATGACCTCGCCGTTCTTGTCCACCATGTCGCGCGCCAGGAACAGGCCGATCAGGGAGTCGGGATCGACCTCGAGGGCCTTGACCTCGGCACGGATCAGCTTCTTCCAGGCGCCCTTGGTGATGTCCACGCCCTTCTTGAGGACGGACTTGCCGTCGATATCCATGTCCGCGAAGGCGGGTTCCTTGCGATACTGTTCGGCCACCACCGTGCGCGTGACCTTGGTCTTGAGCAGGGTGTAGGATTCGATATCGTAGAAGTAATCGAGAATGTCGGCACGCGACAGCCCCATGGCCTTCAGCAGAATGGTCACGGGCATCTTGCGGCGGCGGTCGATGCGGACGTAGAGGATGTCCTTGTGGTCGAAGTCGAAGTCCAGCCAGGAACCGCGCATGGGAATGATGCGGCTCGAATAGAGAACCTTGCGGCTGGAGTGCGACTTGCCCGAATCATGCTCAAAGATGATGCCCGGGGAGCGCTGCAACTGGTTCACGATGACGCGCTCCGTGCCGTTGATGACATAGGTGCCCTTCTCGGTCATCAGCGGGAGCGTCCCGAAGTATATGTCCTGTTCCTTGATGTCGCGAATCGTGCGGTTGTCGGTCTCTTCATCCACGTCAAAAACTACGAGACGGACGGTGATACGGATGGGCGTCTCATAGGTCAGACCCTTGGAGATGCACTCATCGACGTCGTATTTTGGTTCGCCGATTTCATAGGACACGAAATCAAGGCTAGCGGTCTTGTTGAAATCTTCAATGGGAAAAACGGACCTGAACACGCCTTCGAGCCCGAAGTCGCCGCGGCTGGCAGGCGGAGTGTCCGCCTGGAGGAAACGATTGTACGAATCCACCTGAAGCTCCAGCAGGTGCGGAATGGGGAGCGTGTTGACGATTTTGCCGAATTTTTTTCTCAGTTGACCCATTGTACCCTCATGCATGAGCGGTTGATGGTTGGGGCGCGGGGCGGAGAGCCCTTGCCCTCTGTCTGGCGCATCGGCCGATTAGAGCGACCGTTGCGGAAAATGGGTAGATAAGCTGCAGCCGGAACCAAAAACCCGGCACACCGACGAGGAGTAGATTTGCATCATGCAGCGCCTAAACCCAAATAGCGAAAGGCGATTAATCCAGTATATATACATACAGAGCAAAGAGCGCAACGCCCTTTTTGGGAGGGCGAGCGCTCTTTGCTTTGTGAGCTTAAGGCGTTGAAGTTACTTGACTTCAACTTCGGCGCCAGCTTCCTGCAGCTGCTTGGCAGCCTCGTCAGCCTCGTCCTTGGAGACGCCTTCCTTCAGAGCCTTGGGCGCTTCGTCAACCAGAGCCTTGGCTTCCTTCAGGCCCAGGCCGGTGATGGCGCGGACAGCCTTGATGACGGCGATCTTGTTGCCGCCGGCGCCGGTCAGGACGACGTCGAACTCGGTCTGCTCTTCCTCAGCGGCAGCATCGCCACCGGCGGCCGGAGCAGCGGCCACGGCAACCGCGGGAGCGGCGGCCTCGACGCCGAAGACGTCTTCGAGTTCCTTGATGAATTCGGACAGTTCCAGGACGGTCATGTTGCCGATGAACTCGACGACCTGCTCTTTGGTGATATCAGCCATGATAGATCTCCTTGAAATTGATTCGCTTTGAACCTGTGTTTTACGCGGCTTCCTTCTGTTCCTTGATGGCGGTCAAGGCATACAGGAACTTGCGCTCGATGTTTGCGAACAGACAGACGAAATTGCGAGGTACGGCCTGCATCGTGCCGAGAAGGGAACTCAAGAGCTCAGGCTTGCTGGGCATCTTGGCGAGTTCCTTCACTGCGTCGCTGTCAAGAAATTGGCCTTCGAGAGTGCCGTAACGCATGGCGAACTTCTTGTTCGTCTTGGCGTAATCGGCAAGCGCCTTGGCAAGGGCTACGGGATCTTCGTAACCCAGCGCAATGGCGCAGTTCTCTTTAAGGTGTTCGCTCAATACACCGTGATCGGTGTCGTTGAGAGCCAACCGGGCCAGGGTATTCTTGACGACTTGGTAATCGACGCCGATTTCGAAGCACTTGGCGCGCAACTGGGTCATTTCCTCAACGGTCATGCCCTTGAAATCGGTGACGACGGCGATGCTGGCGCGCGAAGCTTTTTCGTGCAGCTGCTCGATGATCTGGGCTTTTTCTTGCCTGTTCATCTACCACTCCTCGTCGTTCGGCCCGGAAAGCAGGTCAAAGCGTTGTCTGAGCAGGAAATTAAGGGGACACAACCCCACCTGCCTTCTCTGACTCAACCTTCCGTGCGATTATCTACAGGACCCCGCAAAGCGGGGTCCGGCATTCCAACTTGTTAAGACTTAGACTTCCAAAAACTTGCGGACGGTCAGGGGGTCGATCTTGACGCCCGGGCCCATGGTCGAGGAAACGGCCAGCGCCTTCATGTACGTGCCCTTCGCGGAGGAAGGCTTCATGCGCATGACGGTGTCCAGCAGCGCCTTCAGGTTCTCCAGGAGCTTGTCGGGGCCGAAGGAGACCTTGCCGATGGGAGCGTGCAGCACGCCGGCCTTGTCCACCTTGAACTCGACCTTACCGGCCTTGAGTTCGCTGACGGCCTTGGCCACGTCCATGGTCACGGTGCCGGTCTTGGCGTTGGGCATCAGGCCACGGGGGCCGAGCACACGGCCGATCTTGCCGACCACGGCCATCATGTCCGGGGTGGCCACAGCCTTGTCGAAATCGAGCCAGCCGGACTGGATCTTCTCGACCAGTTCGTCGGAACCGTAGAAATCGGCACCGGCTTCCTTGGCCTCGTTTTCCTTGTCCCCCTTGCAGAAAACGGCCACGCGGACGTCTTTGCCCAGCCCATTGGGCAGGGAGACGGCACCGCGGATCATCTGATCGGAGTACTTCGGATCCACACCGAGGTTGATGGCCACATCCACGGTCTCGTCGAACTTGGCGTAGGCAGCAGCAACGGCGGCCTTCACGCCCTCTTCGACATCAACGCGCACGGCGATGTCGCGATCACCCACGGCGTTGCGGTATTTTTTTCCATGCTTAGGCATATTCATTCACCTCGTTAGGCCTTCACGTCGAGGCCCATGCTGCGGGCAGTGCCCTCAATCTGAAGCATGGCGTGCTCGATGTCATTGGCGTTCAAGTCAGCCATCTTCAACTCGGCGATCTCTTTGATCTGGGCCTTGGTGACCTTGCCGACCTTGACCTTGTTGGGTTCCCCGGAGCCCTTTTCGAGCTTGGCGGCCTTAAGCAGGAGCACCGCCGCCGGGGGGGTCTTGGTAATGAAGTCGAAGGAGCGGTCCGCATACACGGTGATGACCACCGGGATAATCAGGCCCTTCTGGTCCTGCGTCTTGGCGTTGAACGCCTTGCAGAACTCCATGATGTTCACGCCGTGCTGGCCCAGGGCCGGACCGACCGGCGGGGACGGGTTGGCGGAGCCTGCGGGGATCTGCAGTTTAATCTTTCCTAATTCTTTCTTAGCCATTATCGTATTCCTCGATGAGAAATTTCGCTGTTAGCGACAACCCGGGCTATCCCTTGTCCACCTGGACAAAATCAAGCTCCACAGGAGTCTGACGCCCGAAGATAGAGACGGATACTTTGAGCTTGCCCTTGTCGTAATTGACTTCTTCCACAACACCATTGAAGCCGGAAAACGGGCCGTCGATGACCCGAACATCGTCACCGCGTTCGAAATTGAACTTGGGACGGGGTTTTTCCTGACGGCTTTCCATCATGTTGAGGATGTTCTCCGCCTCGCTGTCGCGCATGGGCGTCGGACGGTTCTTGCCGCCGACGAATCCTGTCACGCGCGGAATGGACTGGATAAGATGCCAGGAATCGTCGGTCAGGATCATTTTGATCATGATGTAGCCCGGATAGAACTTGCGGGTCGATGTCTTCCGCTCACCCTTGACCATCTCGACGATCTTTTCGGTGGGCATGACGACTTCCTCAATGAGGCCCTTGTCCTGTCCGGTGCGCATCATTTCACGCACGGTCTGTTCCACGCGCTGCTCGAAGCCCGAGTAGGTGTGGACGATGTACCAGCGTGCACGAGGCGCTGCGTGTTCCATTGTGGCATCCATGTTCTGTTCCAGCCTTTGCAAGTAGCTTTGGTCCTTAGAGGATGGCCTCGACGATCTTCGAGAGCGCCAGGTCAACGACACCCAGGTAGATAGCGATGACCACGGAAACGACCAGCACGGCGATGCACGTAGTGACGGTCTCCTTGCGGGTCGGCCAGACCACCTTCTTGATCTCGACCTTGGACTCCTCAAAAAATTCAGTGAATTCCTTGATTTTGCCCTTAAGACCGGCTGCCTGGGACTGTGCGGTCTGCTTTTCAGCGACCTTCTTGCCTTTCTTCTTGGCCATATCTCGTTATCCCAAATTATTGAGCGGTTGGCGGGGCCTTGCTGTTTTACGAGCAAGACCCCGCGCCGCTTTCAAAGACTTAGTTGGCAGGGGCAGAGGGATTCGAACCCCCAACATCCGGTTTTGGAGACCGGCGTTCTAGCCGTTGGAACTATGCCCCTGCGCTATAGAAGCTACTTGGACTCTTTGTGGACAGTGTGCTTCTTGTCCCAGGGACAATACTTGGACACTTCCAACCGTCCGGTAGTATTCTTCTTGTTCTTCTGCGTCGCGTAATTCTTACGCTTGCACTCGGTGCACTGCAGCTGAATGTTGACTCGCATGATTACTCCACGATCTCGGTGACGACACCGGCGCCGACGGTACGGCCACCTTCGCGGATGGCGAAGCGCAGACCGACTTCCATGGCGATGGGGTGGATCATCTCGACATTGAAGGTGGCGTTGTCGCCGGGCATAACCATCTCGACGCCCTCATCCAGGGTGACGACACCAGTGATGTCGGTCGTCCGGAAGTAGAACTGGGGACGGTAGCCGGTGAAGAACGGGGTGTGACGGCCGCCCTCGTCCTTGGACAGGACGTAGACTTCGGCCTTGAACTTGGTGTGCGGAGTGATGGAGCCGGGCTTGGCGGCAACCTGGCCACGTTCCACTTCCTCGCGCTTCACGCCGCGGATCAGCAGACCGACGTTGTCGCCGGCCTGGCCCTGGTCGAGCAGCTTGCGGAACATTTCCACGCCGGTGCAGGTGGTCTTGATGGTGGGCTTGATGCCGATGATCTCGATTTCGTCACCGACCTTGATCACACCGCGCTCCACACGACCGGTGATAACGGTACCACGGCCGGAGATGGAGAAGACGTCCTCGACGGGCATCAGGAAAGGCATGTCGATGTCGCGCTTGGGCTCGGGGATGTACTCGTCGCAAGCGGCCAGCAGGTCGAAAATAGGCTTGGCGGCGGGATCATCGACGGAATCGCACTCCAGGGCCTTCAGGGCGGAACCCTGGATGACCGGAATGTCGTCGCCGGGGAACTCGTACTTGGACAGCAGCTCGCGGATTTCGAGCTCGACCAGTTCCAGCAGCTCTTCGTCGTCAACCATGTCGCACTTGTTCATGAAGACGACCATGGCGGGCACGCCGACCTGACGGGCGAGCAGGATGTGCTCACGAGTCTGGGGCATGGGACCGTCGGTGGCGGCGCAGACCAGGATGGCGCCATCCATCTGAGCGGCGCCGGTGATCATATTCTTAATGTAGTCGGCGTGACCGGGGCAGTCCACGTGAGCGTAGTGACGCTTTTCGGTCTCGTACTCGACGTGGGCGGTGGCGATGGTGATGCCGCGCTCTTTTTCTTCAGGAGCCTTGTCGATCTCGTCGAAGGCAACGAATTCACCGTGGCCGGCCATGGCAGCCAGCTTGGTGATGGCGGCGGTCAGCGTGGTCTTGCCATGGTCAATGTGACCGATGGTGCC
The DNA here is from genome assembly GCF_017351175.1 of Desulfovibrio sp. Huiquan2017. Taxonomy (NCBI): domain Bacteria; kingdom Pseudomonadati; phylum Thermodesulfobacteriota; class Desulfovibrionia; order Desulfovibrionales; family Desulfovibrionaceae; genus Desulfovibrio; species Desulfovibrio sp. Huiquan2017. The sequence goes on from NZ_JAFMPN010000010.1 coordinate 184,963, forward strand.
GATGTTGACGTGAGGCTTGCTACGTTCAAATTTAGCTTTACCCATTTCAGTAACCCCCTGGATCAATAAATGTTGAGTAGGTTTCTATTTCTAAATACTTGTTGACAAGCAAAACAAAAAACGCCTTGCACTCACGGCGGGTCTGAATGGGCAGCCTCATCCTTATGGGGATGCGCTCTGCCGACCAAAGCACGTGAGCACAGCCATACACTGCTTATAAGGATGATGGAAGAGAGAGAGATGGCTCGATGGAGCGGGAAACGGGACTCGAACCCGCAACCCTCAGCTTGGAAGGCTGATGCTCTAGCCAATTGAGCTATTCCCGCTCACTCTCTGTAGTTCCATCGGCGACCTCACGATCGGCCTCCTACAGCGTGACTCGAAAAGTGGTGGTGGGGGGAGGATTTGAACCTCCGAAGGCGTATGCCGACAGATTTACAGTCTGTTCCCTTTGGCCACTCGGGAACCCCACCATTGTGTCTTACTGGAGCTGGCGATGGGACTTGAACCCGCAACCGGCTGATTACAAATCAGCTGCTCTACCAGTTGAGCTACGCCAGCCAACCGGGAACGAAGTCTATATACGCCGCTATGTCAAAAATCAAGAGTTTTCAACGACCTTTTTTCTCCCTCGCGGGAAAGTCGTCTTGCGCTCGAAGACGGGCCGGTGTAATGATAAAAGCGTCCCTTTGTCAACCCTGCCCCTGTATTTTTTTTCAAATTCCTTTCACTTTCCACTCCCCCTCCCTCCGGCGCCCATTCGCTCCCACCGGGCATTTTCGCTATAATCGCCGACCCCGGCAGCACGGGCTGCGGTACATCCGCCAAGCAAACACGACTCGTCCCAAACGCATGAAACCGTCCCCTTCTTCTTCGTCGTCCTCGTCCTGACCCACGACTTGGGGAAACAGATCGGGTCGATCCGGACAGCGGCGAACGCCGAGGCCTGGCATATGCGGGAAAACGGGCCTTCAATATTGAGAGGGTTCGCGCTATCATGAGCGTCGTGAGCCTCATCGCCCCTATATCCTCGGACGAGACCCTGCGCCAGAAGCTCCACGCCGTGGACATCCGGCCCGCCGACGTTCGCCGCGTGCCCATCCCCCTGGTTCAGTCCGCCGGGTATATCATTACTCTCTCCCATAGTGGACGACCGCGTCGTCCACCACAGGCAAGCCACTCTCAACGCGAGGGTCTCCTCGGGCCGCTTCCAAGCCTTTTACGACCGCTGTTACCGGTACTGAGCCCGGTTCCTTTTCCTTTGACTCACGCCGCCCGAGACCGTATGTGCATCGCATCATGAATCAATTTCCCATCACCCCCGACAGCCCTTGGCTGGCCCCACTGGCAGGCTATTCCGACCTGCCTTTCCGCCTGCTCGCGCGCCGTTACGGCTGCGTGGTGGCCTGCTCCGAAATGGTCTCGGTCAAGGGCATGGCCTTCAAGAATTCGGGCACCCGCCGGCTCATCGCCACCAGCCCCGAGGACGACCCCATGGTCCTCCAGCTCTTCGGCTCCGAAGCGCAATATTTCCCGCCGGTCATGGAAAAACTCGTTTCCATGGGCTACCGCAATTTCGACCTCAACGCGGGCTGCCCGGTGCGCAAGGTCCTCAAGTCGGGGTCCGGGGTCCAGCTCATGGAGGACCTCGACAAACTGGTCGAGCTGGCCGCCATCATGGTCGCCAAGGCCGCCGAACACCCGCGGGGAGGCCGCGTGGGCGTCAAATTCCGCCTGGGCTTCAACAAAGGCGAGGAGGTCTTCCTGGACCTGGCCCGCCGACTTGAGGACGCGGGAGTCGATTGGGTCACCCTGCATCCGCGCTACGGCAAGCAGATGTTCGCAGGCGAAGCGAACTGGGCCAAACTGGCCGAGTTGAAACAGACCGTGTCCATCCCGGTCGTCGGTTCCGGCGACCTGTTTTCGGCCGAGGACGGAGTGCGCTGCATCGAACAGACCGGCATCGACGCCGTTATGTTCGCCCGGGGCGCACTCTACGACCCGTCCATCTTCGCCCGATACACCGCCCTGCGCCGAGGCGACCCCATGCCCGTGCGCGACGGCGCCTTCCTGGCCGACATCGTCCGCGAACACATCCGCCTGACCCAGCTGTATGAAGGGGACACGCGTTCCTTCCGCAAGATCCGCTCGATCATCCCGCGCTACGCCAAGGGACTCAAGGGCATCCGCGCCCTGCGCGCCTCCCTGCTCCAATGCACGACCTGGGACGACCTGGAACAGGCCGCCCACGCCATACGGGATTTGGAACGCGCCGACCCGGATACCCCCTGGCCCCCTGTTGACGACATTTGCCAATAGCGTTTACAAACGGCTCTTAATCATTCCACACCTTTGATAAGGAAGCGGTATCAGCATGGCCACCCAGAAGACCACCGACATCCTGCTTGAAGCGGGCACCAACGAATTGGAAATCGTCGAGTTCTATCTCGAAGAGGAACCCAAGGCGTCCGACGAGACCGACCCCAACCAGGAAGAGCTGCCCCTCGAAGAGGGCCACAAACCGAGCCGCAAGGGCTACTACGGCGTCAATGTGGCCAAGGTACTTGAAATCATCCGCATGCCCAAGGTCACGGAAATGCCCGAAGTTTCCCACCCGGCCGTGCTTGGGGCCTTCAACCTGCGCTCCCGAATCATCCCCCTGCTCGACCTGTGCATCTGGCTCAAGAAGAAACGCGTGGAGAACGAGCCGCCCAAAGTCATCGTCACCGAATTCAACCAGGTCACCTCGGCCTTCATGGTCTCGGGAGTGACCCGCATCCACCGCATTTCCTGGGAAGATGTGGAGGCCCCCAACAAGTACGTCTCCGCCCTGTCCTCCGAATCCATAACCGGCGTGGTCAAGTTCGACGACCGCATCGTCTTTATCCTCGACCTGGAGCGCATCGTCTCCGAACTCAACCCGGCCATGCGGCTGCGGTTCGACGACAACTTCGAACTGGACGGCTACTCCGGCTACAAGGCCCTCATCGCCGACGACTCGCCGCTCATCCGCGAGATGATCCGCGACATGCTCGGCCAGGCCGGTTTCCAGGTGGAAAAGGCCAACAACGGCCGTGAATGCTGGGACCGCCTGGTGGAGATCAAAAAACGCGCCCTGGAGGAGGAACGCCCCATCACCGACTATGTCCAGGTTCTGGTCTCGGACATCGAGATGCCCATGATGGACGGCCACCACCTGTGCAAGCGCGTCAAGGAGGACCCGGTCCTGCGCGACCTGCCGGTCATCCTCTTCTCTTCGCTTATCACCGACAAACTCCGCCATCGGGGCGAGACCGTGGGTGCCGACGATCAGATCTCCAAACCGGAAATCACGCACTTGGCCAGACGCGCCGCCGCGTTGATCGAAGCCCGGCGAGGCGAATAATTCCAATAAGAGGAACGAAGCGGTTGTCGAATGACGCACCCGCCCGAATCGCTCCATGAAAAAGAAAAAGGCCTTCGACTCGGTAATGAGTCGAAGGCCTTTTTTGCACCCCACCTGCCATGGCCATAAAGAATGGCGGGGCCGATCCCTATGCAGCCATTCAATAGCCGACGCTCAAAGAAAAGAAGCCCCGGTCGATGACCGGGGCTTCTTTTTTGTCAAAGGGGCCGAGCCTAGCAAATCCTTGGCAATTGTTCGCCTTCGAGCATGCCCAGCAGCCGCTTGCCGCCGAGGGGGGTGACGAGGACGACCTTGCCGGGATTGGCGTCCGTCATGGTGCCGATGCGTTTGGCGTCGTGGCCGAGCGGATCGGCGCGCATGATCTCCAGCGCCTTGTCGGCGTACTCGGCGGGCAGGATGCAGATGAACTTGCCCTCGTTGGCCAGGTAGAGCGGGTCCAGGCCGAGGATGGAGCAGCCGCCCTTGACCTCGGCCCGCACGGGGATATCGCTTTCGGTCAGCTCGCAGCAGACGTTCGAGCTCTTGGTGATCTCGTTCAGGGTGGTGGCCAGCCCGCCGCGCGTGGGGTCGCGCAGCACATGGATCTCGGGCAACCCGCGCACAAGCTTGACCAGCAGGTGGTTGAGTGCGGCCGAGTCGGACTGGACCTTGGCCTCGAAATCGAGACCCTCGCGGGTGCCGAGCACGGTCAGGCCGTGGTCGCCCAT